>DASUWY010000005.1 GCA_036378175.1 Thermoleophilaceae bacterium | reverse complement strand
GTCTCGCTGCCGATGGACGACTGGACAGCGGAGGCGGACGAGGTGATGACGCCGCCCGTGCTGGCGCGCTCCGTTACCGGCCGCGCGGCCGCGGACATGGGAGCGGTGCGCGCCCTCGCGAAGCGGCTCGCGGAGGCGAAGAACCCGGCGATGGTGGCGGGCCCGGACATCGACGCCAGCGGCGCGTGGGATGCGGCGATCGAGCTCGCGCAGCGCCAGAACCTTCCCGTGTGGGCCACCCCGGCCCCGGGCGGCGGGCGGATCGGGTTCCCCGAAAGCCACCCGAACTTCCGCGGCCTGCTTGCACCCGCGATCGGCCCCGTGGGTCAGATGCTCGAGCCGTACGACCTCGTGCTGGTGATCGGCTCCTCGGTGTTCCCGTACTACCCCTACATTGCCGGTGCCCCGCTGCTGGAGGGCACGCGGCTCATAGCGATCACGAACGACCCCGACGAAGCAGCGCGCGCGCCGATGGGCGACGCGATCGTGGCCGACGTGCGGCTCACCCTCGAGGCGCTGCTGGGCGAGGTGGGGGAGACCACCCGCGAGGCCCCTGAGCCGCTCGGCGGAACCGAGCCCGTGGAGGTGACGAACCCGCTGAGCGGGGCGGCGGTGCACGACCTGCTGGCCGAGTTCATGCCGGAGGACGGGATCGCCGTGGTGGAGTCTCCGTCGAGCACGATGGCGCTGCGTACGCGGCTGCGACTGTCCAAGCCTGGGAGCTACTACTTCAGCTCGGCCGGCGGCCTGGGCTTCGGCCTGGCGGCGGCGATCGGCGTGCAGCTCGCCCAGCCCGAGCGGCAGGTGGTGTGCGTGCTCGGAGAAGGCTCCGCCCAGTACGCGATCACGGGCTTCTGGACGGCGGCGGCCTACAGGGTGCCCGTGAAGTTCCTCATCCTCAACAACTCCGAGTACGCGATCCTCAAATGGTTCGCGGGAATGGAGCAGGTGCAGGGCGCCCCGGGGCTCGACCTTCCGGCTCTCGACGTGGCGGCGGTGGCCGAGGGCTACGGCGTACCGTCCGCTCGAGCCTCGTCGCGCGACGAGCTGCACGCGGCGCTGTCCGACGCCTTCGGCACCGACGGGCCGCGGCTCGTGGAGGTGAAGGTCGAGCCCGGGATGTCGATCCTTTGACCGCACTGGCGCCGGACCCCGCCCGCATCGGCCGCCCCAATGTGCCGACGGCGGCCGACCGCGCGCCGGACAGCCTCGCCACCGGCACGCCGGAGCCGCTGCGCGGCGACCTAATCCGCCTGCTCGGCGAGGACCGCGTGCTCGCGCGCGCGTCCGACCTGATCCGCTACGCCTCCGACGCGAGTCCCTATCGCCTGTTCCCGCAGGTGGTGGTGATGGCGCACGGCGTGGACGACGTACTGAAGACGATCGAGTACGCCCGCACGCACGGCATGCACCTCACCTTTCGCGGCGGCGGCACGAGCCTCAACGGGCAGGGCCAGACGGACGGCATCCTCGTGGACGTGCGCCGGCACTGGTTTGGCGTGGACGTGGAGGACGAGGGCCGCCGCGCGCGCCTCAAGCCGGGAACGCTCGTTGGGATGGCGAACCGGATCCTGCGGCCGCACGGCCACCTGCTCGGGCCGGACCCTGCGAGCAAGGACATCGCCACGGTCGGCGCAGTGATCGCCAACAACTCGGGCGGGATGCGCTGCGGCGTGACCTGGGACGCGTACTCGACGGTGCGCGGAATGAAGCTCGTGCTCGCTTCGGGGACGGTGATCGACACCGAGGCGGCGGACGCCGAACAGCGTTTCGAGGCCGCCGAGCCGGAGCTGGCGCGCGGGCTCATCGAGATCCGTGACGAGCTGCGCGGGGATGCGGAGCTCGCTGAGCGCGTGCGGCGCAAGTTCGAGATCAAGAACACCACCGGCTACCGGCTGTGCGCGTTCCTCGACGCGGACACGCCAGTCGAGATCTTCCGCCGGCTGGTGGTGGGATCCGAGGGCACGCTCGCGTTCATCGCCGAGGCGGTGATGGAGACGCGACCCGAGCCGCCGCGCACCACCGTCGCGTGGCTCCACTTCGGCTCGATCGACGAGGCGATGACGCCGGTGGGACAGCTCGTGAACGCGGACGCGCGGGCGGTGGAGCTGATGGTGGCGCCCGCGCTGATCGCGGCCGCGCACAACATCCAGGGAACGCCCGAGCACTGGAAGGAGCTGCCGCCCGAGTCGGCCGCGCTGCTCGTGGAGTTCGGCGGGGACGACGAGGGCGCGCTCGACGCGGGTGAGGCCGCCGCCGATCGCATCCTGGCCGAGTACGAGCTGATCCGCGAGCACGAGTGGATGCGGGACGCCGAGGCGATCGAGCTTGCGTGGGGGGTGCGCGAGGGGCTGCACGGGCTCGTGGGCCGCTTCCGCCCGCCCGAGACCGCGCTGATCATCGAGGACGTGTGCGTGCGCCCGGAGCGCGTGGCCGAGTGCGCGCGCGAGGTGCAGCAGCTGCTCGGCGAGCACGGCTTCCTGCCGGGCGTGGCGGGGCACGCGTCGGCCGGAAACCTGCACTTCCAGCTCACCCCCGACTTCGCCAAGGCCGAGGACCGCGAGCGCTACGAGACGTTCATGGAGAAGCTCGGCGAGCTGATCCTCGGCAAGTACGACGGCTCGATGAAGGCCGAGCACGGCACCGGCCTGGCGATGACGCCGTGGGTGGAGCGCGAGTGGGGGACCAAGGCCATGGAGATGATGTGGCGCGTGAAGCAGCTCGCCGACCCGGACGGCGTGCTCAACCCCGGCGTGGTGCTCAACCGCGACCCGGAGGCGCACCTCTCGAACTTCAAGATCCAGCCGGTGATCGAGGAGGTGGCGGCCCACTGCGTGGAGTGCGGCTTCTGCGAGCCGGTGTGCCCGAGCCGCAACGTCACCACCACGCCGCGCCAGAGGATCGTGCTCCGGCGGGAGATGGCGCGCCAGGAGGAGGGCTCGCCGGTCTACGAGGCGCTGCTCCGTGAGTACGAGTACGACGCGATTCAGACCTGCGCCGCCGACGGCACGTGCGCGCCCTCGTGCCCGCTCGCCATCGACACCGGGCAGATGATCAAGGAGTTCCGCGCACGTGAGCGGAGCGCGCGCGAGGAGCGTGTGGCGCTCGAGGTGGCGAAGCGCTGGCGGGTGGTCGAGCAGGCCGCGCGAACGGGGCTGCGCGCTCCTGGCGCCGGTGTGATCTCGGATGCGCTCCGCAAGCGCGTGAGCGCCGAGCTCGTGCCCGCCTTCCCGGACTCGATGCCGCCGCCGGCGCCCGCCCTGCCCTCCACCTCCCGCGAGGGCGCCGCGGCGGTGTACATGCCCGCGTGCATCAACCGCATCTTCGGCAATCCCGACGGAAGACCGCAGCGGCCGTCGCTGCCCGAGGCGCTCGTGGAGGTGTCGAGGCGCGCCGGCCTGCCGCTCTGGATCCCCGAGGACGCCGCGGGCAACTGCTGCGCCGTGCCCTGGAGCTCGAAGGGCTACACGCGGGGGAAGGACTTCATGTCGGAGCGGATCCGGGAGTCGATCGCGCGCTGGACCGGCGGCGGCAAGCTGCCGTTCGTGATCGACGCAAGCTCCTGCGCGCACGGGCTGATCCAGGACGTGGGGGCCGGCGGTTTCGAGGTGCTCGACTCGATCGCGTGGGCGCACGACCACCTGCTCCCGAAGCTCGAGGTGCGGCGCCGCGTGGGGTCCGTGGCTGTGCACCCCACCTGCTCGGCCGGTCACATGCGCCTCGCGCCCAAGCTCGAGGGCGTGGCGCGCGCGCTGGCGGACGAGGTGGTGGTGCCGGTGGGCACCACCTGCTGCGGCATGGCGGGCGACCGCGGACTTCTGCACCCCGAGCTGCCCCAGTCGGCCCTCCGCGACGTGAAGGCCGAGCTCGAGGGCAGGCAGCTCGATGCCTGCGTGTCGAGCAACCGCACCTGCGAGCTGGCGCTCCAGCAGGTCACCGGCCGGTCCTATTCCTCGTTCATCTTCCTCCTGGAAGAGCTCACGCGGCCGGGTTGACTGCGGATGCGCCAATCTCACCCAACTGACTTGTGAAGCCCTTTTTAGGGGCATACGCTCCGGCGCCGCGGGCGGGGGAGCTAGGGGAAGGAGAATTGATGGGACGTTTGGTGCTCATTGGGGTTCTGACCGGCGCCGCACTGTTGATGAGCGCGGCCACGGCATTCGCGTTCAATCCGGACGTGCTCGTGTCGAACGGCAGCCCCACGATGCCGTTTTCGCAGAACAAGCAGAACGAGCCGACGATCACGGCGGACGCGCACTCGCCGAACATCCTGGTGGCGGGCTCGAACGACGAGATCGACATGGAGGCCTGCAACGCGGGCGCGGACAACACGTGTCCGTTCACGCCGGGGGTGGGCTCGTCGGGCATCTACTTCTCGTTCGACAGCGGGAACCACTGGACGCAACCCACTTACACCGGGTGGTCGGCGCGCAACTGCCTCGGGGCGGTTGGCGACACCGATCCGGACTGCTCGCCACTGGCCGGCGGCCCGATCGGCACGCTGCCGTGGTACTACGAGAACGGCCTCGTCTCCGATGGCGATCCTGCCGTCGCGATCGGACCGGCACCCGGGAGCGGAGGGTTCCACTGGAGCAACGGCGAGCGGCTGTACTACGCCAATCTCACCGCGAACTTCGGCTCCACGCGCAGCGACCAGACGTTCAGGGGATTCGAGGCGATCGGCGTCTCGCGCACCGACCACATCGCCACCGCCGCCTCCGGCGGCACCGCCGGCAAGAACGCGTGGTGCACCGGAAAGCAGGGGTGCGCTCCCGTGCTGGTGAGCAGGCAGTCACAGACGACCTTCTCCGACAAGGAGCAGATCTGGGCGGACAACTCGTCCGTGAGCCCGAACTTCGGCACCGTGTACGTGTGCTGGGCTCAGTTCGTGGGCCAGGAGAAGGGCAACGCCGCTCCGGCCCAGCTGCAGGTGGCGGTGTCTCACAACGGTGGGGACACGTGGACCCAGCATCCGATCGGCGCCGCGGCCGACAACAGCAAGCGCAGTCCGCTGGACGGCTGCACGATTCGCACCGACAGCAAGGGGAACGCCTACGTGTTCGGCGTCGGGACGAAGGCCAGCGCTGGCAAGCAGTCGTTCGAGCTGATGTCGAAGTCGACGAACGGCGGAAGGACGTGGTCGAGCCCGAAGGCTGTGGCCGGTCCGGTCACGCAGCCCGGCCAGCTCGACCCGGTGCAGGGACGGCCTGTGATCGACGGCATCGCCGGCGCTCGCAGCGATCTCGCGCCGGGGCCGAGCGTGGACATCGCGAACGGAGCGCCCGACGGGTCCGGCGCCACCGACCGCATCGTGATGACGTACGTGAGCGGGACGCTCTCGAACCCGCACGTGTACTTCACGGAGTCGACCAACGGCGGCACCACCTGGTCCAAGCCGCGCGCGATCGAGACGGGCACGAGCGACCGTCCGATCTTCACGGCGCCGTCCATCTCGCCGAACGGCAGCGATGTGTACGTGGTCTACAACGCGTTCACCACGCCGTTCCGCGACAACACCACCGACCCGCGCAAGCTCGAGGGAGTGGTGCTGCACGCGGACTCGTCGTCGAGCCCGACAACGGCCACCGGCACGTTCGGGGAGCTGTTCCGGAGCCCGACCGGCAGCGGTGACGCTCGCGGTACCAGCGCGAACGCGCTCACCGACGAGTTCATCGGCGACTACGTGTACGCGACGGCGACGC
Source organism: Thermoleophilaceae bacterium (assembly GCA_036378175.1). Classification (GTDB taxonomy): domain Bacteria; phylum Actinomycetota; class Thermoleophilia; order Solirubrobacterales; family Thermoleophilaceae; genus JAICJR01. The sequence continues at coordinate 68,274 of DASUWY010000005.1, read as the reverse complement.
GTCGCTACGGCGCCGCGGTGTGGAACGACGCTCGCAACGCGCAGGACTGTCCTGCGATCGACACGTGGCGGGCCGGTCTCCAGGCCGGTGACACCACCACGCCTCCGCCCGCACCCACGCAGGACTGCGGCGCGGGCAGCACGTTCGGGAACTCCGACATATTCGGAGGGTCGTACGCGGACCCGACTCCGTAGGAGCTGAGTGGCGGGGCGGCCCACGGGTCGCCCCGCCATTCGTTTCGGCCTGTCATCTTTCCGGGCCAGTGCGGAGCGCCACGATCGACATCCCCACGCCCGACGGCGTCGCCGACGCGTACCTCACGTATCCGGACGACGACCAGCGGCACCCCGGCGTGCTGTTCTTGATGGACGCGTACGGGCTCCGCGCCCGTATCGAGGAGATGGCGGGCCGGATCGCCGAGCGCGGCTACGCGGTGCTTGCGCCCAACGTCTTCTACCGAGCCGGCCGCTCGCCGGTCCTCCCGTTCCCGGACATGAGCAGGGAGGACGCGCGTTCCGAGTTCTTCGCCAAGGTGCGCCCGCTCATGGCGGAGCTCACGCCCGAGCGCCTGGCCGCCGACGGCGCGGCATACCTCGACGAGCTGGCGAAGGTGGCGGTCGAGCCGTTCGCGATCACCGGCTACTGCATGGGCACGCGCCTTGGCCTGCGGATCGCAGCCGCACATCCAGATCGTGTGGCGGCGCTTGCGGGGTTCCACGGCGGCGGGCTCGTGACCGACGACCCCACCAGCCCGCACCGCGCCGCCGGGGATCTTCGAGCCGAGCTCTACTTCGGCCACGCGGACCAGGATCAGAGCAACAGCCCGGAGCAGATCGCCGCACTTGACGAGGCGCTCGACGCGGCGGGGGTGAAGCACACCACCGAGGTCTACGAAGGCGCTCGGCACGGCTACACGATGTCGGACACGCCCGTTTACGACGAGGCGGCAACGGAGCGGCACTTCGCGGCTCTGTTCGACCTGCTCGGCCGGACGTTGTCCGCCCGCTGACCCGTTCGGTTTCCCCCACTTGCTGGTGTCTGGCGCCCCCTCTAGGCTGCCGCCCGCAGTCAGGGCCCACCAACTGAAAGGAAGCTCGTGAGGTTACGTAACAGGGCGGCGTGGCTAGCCGCCACCGGTGCGGTTGCGCTCCTCGTCCCGACGGCCGCGCATGCGGCCACGAGGGTGGTAACGATGGGGGAGCCGGCGAACACGTCGAAGACGTTCGAGAACAAGTACAGCGCGGACGTCAACGACTTCTTCCCGCATGGTGTGAGGATCCACGCCGGTGACTCGGTCCGCTTCGTGGCGACCGGTTTCCACATCGTCGACCTGCCCAAGCGGGGCGCCACCGCTCAGCCGCTCGTGATCCCAACAGGGCAGACCGTGGCCGGCTCGCTCGATGCCGCCGGCTCGCCGTTCTGGTTCAACGGCCAGAAGCAGGTGCAGTTCAACCCTGCGCTCCTGCCGTCGAATTTCGGCAAGAAGCTCCGCTACAACGGCAGGAAGGAAGTGCTCAGCGGGTTCCCGCCGGGCGGGCGGCCCAAGCCGCTCACGGTGAAGTTCCAGAAGACGGGCAGGTTCACCTACTACTGCCCGCTGCACCCAGGCATGAAGGGTGTGGTGACCGTTGTCCCGAAGAGCCGCCGCGTGCCCAGCAAGAGGCAGGAGGCGGCAGCCGCGAAGCGGCAGGCCAAGCGGGACCTGAAGATCGCGAAGCGGCTCGTGAACACGCGGGTGCCGGCAGGCAGCGTGGACGTCGGCTCGGCCGGGCCGCACGGAGTTGAGAACTACGGGTTCTTCCCGAAGACGATCAACGTGTCCGTGGGCACGACGCTGAGCTTCCGGATGACGCAGGGCTCGTTCGAGACGCACACCGCGTCCACCGGCCCTGACAACCCGGAGCAGCCCGGCGGCTACCTCGCGTCGCTCTCGGCGTCCTTCCAGGGCGGCCCGCCGCCGATTGACCCGCGGGCGGCATACCCGAGCGACCCGCCCGGGACGCCGGCGCATCTCACGCCGGCCTCCCACGGCAACGGGTTCTGGCACTCAGGCCCGCTGGACAACTCGAACGCGACGCCCTTCCCGGCGTCCAACTCGGTCACGTTCAGCCAAGCCGGGACCTACCAGTTCTACTGCCTGATCCACCCGTTCATGCACGCGACGGTGGTCGTCAAGTAGACGCAGTCCGAGGCTGGGGGCGGCGGGCATTGTCTCGCCGCCCCTGGCGTTCTGAGGACGTGACCTTGGTCACACCGGCGCCTCGGCGCGGATCAAGCACGTGCGCCGCGGCTTCACGATCCTGCGCGGCTGACCCGCCTCATAGTCTTGAGGTATGGCTCAGCCGCTCAATCCGGCTCTCAAGGCGGTGAGCGATGCGGTGCTCGCGGTCGCGTCGCAGCAGTCGGTGGAGCGGGTGCTCCAGCAGCTCGTGGAGTGCGCGCGTGAGCTCGCAGGCGCGCGCTACGCCGCGCTCGGAATACCGGACGGTGCGGGCGGCTTCAGCCAGTTCCTCACCACTGGCATGAGCGACGAGCTGATCGCCTCGATGGGCCCGCTGCCGCGCACGCACGGCATGCTCGGCGCGATGCTCGAGGAGACGCGACCGTTCCGCACGGATGACCTGCACAAAGATCCGCGCTTCCGCGGCTGGTGGCCGAAGGGGCATCCGGACATGCGCTCTTTCCTGGGCGTGCCGATCGTCTCGCCTGACGGCGTGATCGGGTCCTTCTACCTCACGCACAAGGAGGGTGCCGACAGCTTCAGCGACGAGGACCAGGAGCTGATCGAGCTGCTCGCCTCGCACGCCGCGATCGCGATCACGAACGCACGCCTGTACGAGCGAAGCCGCGAGCTGTCGATCCTCGAGGAGCGCAATCGCCTGGCGCTCGAGCTGCACGACGCCGTGAGCCAGAAGCTGTTCAGCCTCGTGCTCACCGCGGAGTCCGCCGAGACGCTGCTCGAGCGCGACGGTCAGGCCGCGCGCGCTCAGGTGGAGCGGCTGAAGGAGCTGTCGCGCGAGGCGCTCGACGAGCTGCGTTCGCTGATCCTCGAGCTGCGCCCGCCGGACCTCGACCGGGACGGCCTCTGCGGCGCGCTGCGAAAGCACGTGGAGGTGCTGCGACAGCTTCACCCGGTGGAGATCGCACTGCGGATCGAGGACGCGGTGTCGGCCGGGGACGACGGCCGCGACCAGGAGGTGTTCCGCATCGCGCAGGAGGCACTGCAGAACGCCTTGCGGCACGCGGGCGCGCGGCACGTGGAGCTGCGCCTCGGCCGCCACGATGGCGGCCTGTCGCTCGAGGTGCGCGACGACGGCGTGGGGTTCCAGCCCGACGACCCTGAGCTCCGCTCGCGGCGGCTCGGCCTGACCTCGATGGAGGAGCGCGCGGCGCGGCTGGGCGGCCGTCTGGCCATCCACTCCGCGCCCGGCGCCGGGACGGACATCAGGCTCGAGGTGGCGGCTCGTGGCTGACGCCATCCGCGTGATGCTCGTGGACGACCACGCCGTGGTGCGCGAGGGGCTGCGCACCTTCCTCGAGCTTCAGGATGGGATCGAGGTCGTGGGCGAGGCCGAGGATGGACGGCAGGCCCTGGGGGAGGCGGAGCGGCTCCGCCCCGACGTGATCCTGATGGACCTCGTGATGCCGGAGCTCGACGGCGTGGGCGCGATGCGCGAGCTGCGCCGGAGGCTGCCGGCCACGCGCGTGATCGTGCTCACGAGCTTCGCCGAGGACGAGCGCCTCCTGCCGGCGATCCAGGCGGGCGCGGCGGGCTACCTGCTGAAGAACGTGCGGCCGAAGGAGCTGGCGCGCGCGGTGCGCGCGGCACACGCGGGGGAGGCGCTCATCGACCCGCTGGTGGCGGCGCGCCTCGTGGAGGCGATCGCCCAGCCGCCCGGCGAGGAGCCGCGCGATGAGCTCACGCCGCGCGAGCGCGAGGTGCTCGAGCTGATCGGGCGCGGGATGTCCAACAAGCGCATCGCGCTCGAACTCGGCGTGTCCGAGAAGACGGTGAAGACGCACGTGGGTCATCTGCTCGCGAAGCTCGGCGTTGCGGATCGCACCCAGGCGGCGATGCACGCCGTGCGCGCGGGGCTTCTCAGCCCAAAGACCTAGGACCAATTACCACTGGTGGTTCGGACCCGCTCGCACCTAACTTGCGAGCCATGCCAACCGCACTCATCACCGGAGCCTCACGCGGACTGGGGCTCGCCCTTGCCCGCGCTCTTGTCCGCGACAACTGGAAGCTTGTGATCGACGCCCGCGGCGCCGCGGATCTCGAATCCGTGGCGCGCGAGCTGGGCCAGCTCGGCGACGTGACCGCGCTGCCAGGCGACGTATCCGATCCCGTGCATCGCCGCGAGCTGGTGGACGCCGCCGGCGGGACGATCGATCTGCTCGTGAACAACGCGAGCACGCTCGGGCCGAGCCCGCAGCCGCGGCTTGCGCTCTACCCGGCGTCGGAGCTGCAGCGCGTGTTCCGCGTGAACGTGCTCGCGCCCGTGGCTCTCATCCAGCTCGCGCTGCCGCACATTCCGGAGGGCGGGACGATCATCAACGCCACCTCCGACGCCGCCGTGGAGGGGTACGAGGGCTGGGGCGGGTACGGCTCGGCGAAGGCGGCTCTCGAGCAGATCAGCGCCGTGCTTGGCGTGGAGAACCCGGACCTGCGGGTGTACGCCGTCGACCCAGGGGACATGCGCACCCAGATGCACCAGGAGGCGTTCCCCGGCGAGGACATCTCGGACCGCCCGCCGCCGGAGGAGAGCGTGCCCGGCTTCATAGCGCTGATCGAAGGTGACCTGCCGAGCGGCCGCTACCGCAGCGCGGACCTCGTGAAAGTGGAGGCAAGGTGACCGCCGCCCCCGCCTTCGACCTGCCCACGGTGCTCGAGGCGCACGAGCCGCCCGAGGCGCGCGGGCTGGCGCGCGACGAGGTGCGCCTGATGGTCGCCTCGAAGCACGACTGCGCGATCGCGCACGCGAGCTTCCGCGACCTCCCGGGCTTCCTGCGCGCCGGCGACCTGCTCGTGGTGAACACCTCGGCGACCCTGCCGGCGGCCGTGCCGGCGCGGCGCAGCGACGGCTCCTCCCTCGAGCTGCGCTTCTCCACCGCCGCGCCCGATCTCCCCGACGGCCGCTGGTGGGTCGTCGAGCTCCGCACGGGTGACGGCCTGGCGCCCCACCCGGGCGGCGAGGCAGGCGAGCATCTCACGCTCGCCGGCAACGGCGACCTCGAGCTGGTGGCGCCATACGTGGCGGGCTCGCGTCTATGGCTCGCGCACTTTGATCCGCACGAGCCGCTCCACCGCTACCTCGGCCGCCACGGCCATCCGATCCGTTACTCGTACGTGCCGCGCGCCTGGCCCCTCGAGGCATACCAGACCGCGTTTGCCCTGAGCCCGGGAAGCGCGGAGATGCCCAGCGCCGCCCGCCCGTTCACGGACGAGCTGGTGGGCGAGCTCGTGTCGCGCGGTGTGCTGTTCGCGCCGCTCACGCTGCACACCGGCGTCTCCTCGCCGGAGCGCCACGAGCCGCCGTACCCCGAGCGCTACGAGGTGTCCGCCGAGAGCGCTCGGCTCGTGAACACGGTGCGCGGCTGGGGAGGGCGCGTGATCTGCGTGGGCACCACGGCTGTACGAGCGCTCGAGACCGCGGCGCGGCCGGACGGCACAGTCGAAGCGGGCAGCGGGTGGACCAACCTCGTGGTCACTCCGGATCGCGAACTGCGGGCCACTGACGGCCTCATCACCGGCTGGCACGATCCTCAGGCCTCCCACCTGATGATGCTCGAGGCCGTGGCGGGCCACGAGCTGCTCGCGCACAGCTACGACGAGGCGCTCGAGCACGGCTACCTCTGGCACGAGTTCGGCGACAGCCACCTGATCCTGCCGTGACGATGCCGCGCGGCCGCTGATCCGGTTAGTCTCGCCGCGGTGACGGCGGCGGTGGTGACAGGCGCGGCGCGGGGGCTCGGCTTCGAGATCGCGCGGCTGCTCGCGCAGCGTGGCCTGACCGTGAATGTGGCGGACGTGGATGAGGCGGGCGCCCTGGCCGCCGCCGAGAGGATCGGCGGCGCCGCGTGGGGGAGGGGTCTCAACGTGACCGATCCGGACGCCTGCCGCGCGGCCGCGCGTGCCGCCTCCGAGCGGGGCGGCGGCTTGGCGGTGTGGGTGAACAACGCGGGCATCCTGCGCACAGGTCCGTCGTGGTCTCACACCGATGCCGAGCGCCGGGCGCTTGTGGACGTGAACGTGCACGGCCTGATGAACGGCACCATCGCCGCGCTCGAGCTGATGCGCCCCGCGAACAGCGGCCACGTGATCAACGTGGTTTCGCTCGCGGGCCTGGCCGCGCCACCCGGCGAGACCGTCTACGCGGCAACGAAGCACGCGGCGATTGCGTTCACCGTGGGCACGCTGTACGACCTGCGCCAGGCGGGCTGCAAGGGCGTCTGCATCAGCGCCATCTGCCCGGACGGCATCTGGACGCCGATGCTCTACGACAAGGTGGACGACCCGCAGGCCGCGCCCTCATGGTCGGGAGTGCTCCTACAGCCCGATGAGGTGGCGCAACGCGCGGTCCAGCTGCTCGACCACCCACGTCCGGTGGTGAGCATGCCCCGCTGGCGCGGAGGCGTGGCACGCGCGTTCGGGAGCGCGCCGCGGCTCGCCACCGCACTCGTGCCCGCGATGATGGCGGACGCCCGCCGCCGGCAGAAGCGCTGGGGGCGCAAGCATGCCGGCGACGAGCGCCAAACCGCCGAGTCCTAGGCGGCGGGCTTGATGTTCGAGTTGAGGTGGAACAGGTTCTCGGGGTCGTACTTGGCCTTGAGAGCCTGCAGCCGCTCGTACTTCGGCCCGTAGGTCGAGCGCACGCGCTCGTCGTCGTCCTCGCTCGTGAAGTTGAGGTAGACGCCGTCGCGCGTATGGGGCTTGATGGCCTCCTTGAGCCCCTTGGCCCAGCCGACGTGCGCGTCCTCCGCCTCCTGGCCCGGATCCATCCACATCGACAGCGCGTGGTAGCACCACTTCACGTCGCGGCGACCGAGCGCCGTCTCCTCCTCGCCGACGTTCGCGATCGCGCCGCCGAGCGGCTCGAGCAGGAGCTGAACCATCGGACCGGGGCGCCGGCCGCCCTGATCCACGAGGGTCGCGATCGCGTCGTCGCTCAGGTCGCTCAGGAACTCGGCCTTCACGTACGCGCGCGTGCCGTACGGCGCGCCGCCGTCGAGCATGGTCTGGAGGGCGACGTACGGCATCTCGCCAACCATGTCCATGAGCGGCTGGACGGCCTCGCGGATCGGGGCCACGACCTTCTCGCCCTCCTCCATCGAGCCGGTCCAGCAGATCAGGACACCGACGACGGGCTTGAAGTGCATCTCCTCCGGCACGAACGGCTCGGGCGGAGCGCTGACGAACGCCACGCCCGCGCCCAGATCCGCCGGAGCGTCCGCCATGTACTGGCGCATGAACTCGAGGACCTTGGCGCCGCTGTCAGGCGCGCAGACCAGCAGCCCGCCGTAGATCATCGGGCCGACCTTGTGGAGGCCGAGCTCGAACTCCGTGACCACGCCGAAGTTGCCGCCACCGCCACGAATCGCCCAGAAGAGGTCCGGGTTCTCGTCCTTGCTGGCGCGCAGAACGCGGCCGTCCGCGGTCACCACCTGGGCGGAGATGAGGTTGTCGGCGGTGAGGCCACACTTCCGCTCGAGCCAGCCGCTGCCGCTCGCGAGGATCAGGCCGGAGATGCCCGTGGTGGAGAAGCGGCCGCCGGTGACCGCCAGGCCATATGCCTGCGTGGCACCGTCGAACTCGGCCCAGGTGAGGCCGGGCTGCGCGCGGCAGGTCTGGGTCTCGGCGTCGATGTCGATGGCCTTCATCTGACTGAGGTCGATCACGAGACCGTCGTCCACGCAGCTGTGGCCGGCGGCGGAGTGGCCGCCCGAGCGCACAGCGATCTCGAGGCCGTTCTCGCGGCCGTAGTTCACCGCGGCCACCACATCGTCCGTGCTGATGCAGCGTGCGATCAGCGCGGGATGGCGATCGAAGAGGCCATTCCAGAGGATGCGTGCCTCGTCGTAACCCGCGTCACCGGGGCGCAGCTGATCGCCGCTGAAGCCGTCGATTCGCGACGCGCCTGCGAGTACATCTGACATGAGGGGAACTCCTTTGGGCCAGGGAGGGAGTGATTGGGGCAGTTACGGGACGGGTGTACCGTGTGGATCACTCGGCGTCACTGCGTGTCCTACCACGGATCGCCTCGCCGGTGTTGTGACTGTTGTCACCCCACGAACATGGCGCGGCAGTGCTAGGGCAGGAGCACGACCTTGCCGCGCAGCCCACCGGCCTCGTTTAGGCGGTGCGCCTCGGCGGCGTCGGTGAGCGGCAGCGTGCGGTCCACGCGCGTCCTCAGGCGGCCCTCCGCGACATCGTCGACCAGCCGAGCGAGCATGTCGCGATCGGGATGGATGAGGAACACCTCCTGGCGAATGCCGCGCGCCGGATCCGCGCCGGGCACCTTGCGGGTGGACACCACGGTCCCACCGTCCTGCACGGCCGCGAGCGCCGGCTCGCCCAGCGGCACGGCGTCGAACACCGCCGGCACCGGGTCGAGCGCGCCGAGGTCCGCGTCGCGCGGCAGCACCTGGTGGGCGCCGAGGCTCGCCACCCACTCCTCGTCGCCCGTGCTCGCCGTGGCGATCACGCGGTGGCCCGCGCGCGCCGCGAGCTGCACCGCGAACCCGCCCACCGCCCCGCTCGCCCCGGTCACGAGCAGGGTGCTCGAAGGCGGGAGCCCGAGCAGCTCGAGGCCCTGCACGGCGGTCAGCGCGTTGAGCGGGATCGTTGCGGCGGGGACGTAGTCGAGCCCATCGGGGAGCGGCACGATCCAGTCGGCGTCCACCGCGATGGCCTCGGCGTAGGCGCCCACCTGGCCCTCGTTGTCGTACCAGTGGATCATCCCCACCACCCGCTCGCCTGTGGACTCCACGTCTCCAGCGAAGTCCCAGCCGAGCACGAAGGGCGGCTCGGGCACGCCACGCGGACCGTGGCCGGTGCGGGCGCCGAGGTCCGTGGGATTGACGTTGGCGGCGCGCACGCGCACCACCACCTGCCCCGGCCCTGCCTCAGGTTCAGGGCGCTCGGCGGGCCGCAGCACCTCGGGTCCGCCCAATTCTGTGACCTCGATTGCCCTCACGGACTTCGGAATCCTGCCACGCTAGGCACAGGCACCACCGTCTGGCCCCGCAGAAAGGAGCCCCCTTGGCCCGCACCAGCGACGACTCACGCCTCGTGCTCGAGGAACTTCTCGGCCGTCTGCCGCATGACGAGGTTCCGAAGGACGGCTTCGGCGACGTGATGAGCGACCTGATCTCGAACGAGCTGCTGCTGGACGGCAACTCGAGGCTCAACCTCGCCACCTTCGTCACCACCTGGATGCCGCCGGCAGGCGCGCAGCTGATGGCGGCGACGGCCGACAAGAACATGATCGACAAGGACGAGTACCCGCAGACGGCGGAGCTCGAGAACCGCTGCGTGAACATGCTCGGCAACCTCTGGCACGCGCCCGGCGGCGCCCCCGCCACCGGCTGTTCCACCACCGGCTCCAGCGAGGCGGCGATGCTCGGCGGGCTCGCGCTCAAGTGGCGCTGGCGCGAGCGCATGCGCGCGGCCGGGAAGCCCGCGGAGCGGCCCAACCTCGTGATGGGGATCAACGTGCAGGTGTGCTGGGAGAAGTTCTGCCGCTACTGGGACGTGGAACCGCGATACGTGCCGATGGAGGGCGACCGCTTCAACCTCGGGGCCGAGGAGGCGGTGAAGCTCTGCGACGAGAACACGATCGGCGTCGTGGCCATCCTCGGCTCGACCTTCGACGGAAGCTACGAGCCTGTGAAGGAGATCTCGGACGCGCTCGACAAGCTCGCGGCCGGGGGAGGGCCGGACGTCCCGATCCACGTCGACGCTGCCTCAGGCGGCTTCATCGCTCCCTTCCTCGACCCCGACCTCGAGTGGGACTTCCGCCTGCCGCGCGTGCAGTCGATCAACGCCTCCGGGCACAAGTACGGCCTCGTGTACCCGGGCGTGGGCTGGGCGCTGTGGCGCGACAAGGAGGCGCTGCCCCGCGACCTCGTGTTCGAGGTGAACTACCTGGGCGGCAAGATGCCGACGTTCGCGCTCAACTTCTCGCGCCCCGGCAGCCAGGTGGTGGCGCAGTACTTCATGCTGATCAGCCTCGGCTTCGAGGGCTACCGGACCGTGCAGGGCGTGGCGCGCGACGTGGCGATGCACATCGCGTCCGACGTCGAGAAGATCGGCCAGTACCGGCTGATCACCGACGGCAGCCAGCTGCCGGTGTTCGCCTTCACGGTGGCGCCGGATGTTGAGAACTACTCGGTGTTCGACGTCTCTCTGCGGCTACGCGAGCGCGGCTGGCTCGTTCCCGCCTACACGTTCCCCGCGAACCGCGAGGATCTGGCGGTGCTTCGGGTGGTGGTTCGCGCCGGCATGACACACGACATGGCCGACCTGTTCGTGCGGGATCTGCGCGAGCAGACGGAATCGCTGCAGAAGCTGAGCCACCCGCTGCCGGAGCGCAGCAAGGAGGAGCGCGAGGCCTTCCGGCACTAGAGCTTCACGGACTCCGCATCCACGATGTCCGCGCGCATGTTCGTCTCCATCATGCGCAGCGCGGCATCCGCGAGCCCGCGATCGATGTGAGCCACGGCGTCGGCTACGACGTTCACGGAGAAGTGGCGCACATAGCCATCGAGCGCCGAGTACAGGATGCACTGCTCCGTGACCTGGCCCGTGAGGAAGAGGGTGTCGATCTCCTCCTGCCTGAGGAGGTACTCGAGCTGGGTCTCGTAGAACACGGAGTGGCGGGCCTTCACCACGAACGGCAGTTCCGCCGGCGGGAGGATGGGCTCGATCAGCTCCGGCGCCCGTCCCTCGAGCGCCCGCCTGCTGATCTTGCCGCGGCCCGCCGTCCAGTCGCCGTGGTTGTCGTTCACGTAGACCGTGAGCAGATCGGCATCGCGTGCCCGTCCGATCAGCCTGGCCATCGTCGGCACGACGTCGCGCGCCGATTCCATGAGGGGCTCGGCGTCCTCGTGGTCGTAGGGGTTGAGCATGTCGATCACGAGGAGCGCCGAGCTCATCTGGTTTCCCGGCGCGTCAGCTCGAGAGCCGGCTGCGGAGCATCTCCTTGCCCTGCTCGCCGCCCTTGCGGCTTGCGGCCTGGGCGCGGCGGAAGAATTCCGCCAGGTCGGAGTCGCCGTCGCGCTCGGCGTCCTGGATGTAGGTCTCGAGGCGAAGCGCGTTGCTGAGTGACTGCTCGGTGAACCAGATCAGGTTGTAGTCCTTGTCCTTGGTGCCGGTTACGTGTCCGGCCTCCTGCTGGCCTGCCTCCATGGTTCCTCCTCGTCGTTCGACGTTGTGGACGCTAGGCGGGATACCCGGTTCGTCCCGGGCGAATCGCGCGCCTGGCTCAGGTGGCCTTCTTGCCCACTCCGGTGAGCAGCTCGCGCACGCGGAGCGGCCCGCCGCCGCTCGGCGAGAGTGGGGGAGTGGGCTCGCCGTCGGACCTGCTCAACCCGTCGAGCAGTTCGAGGAGCGCCTCGCCAGAGGTGTGCCGCGGTGTCCAGCCGAGCTCCTCCCGCGCGCGCGTGATGTCCATGAGGGGCGTTCCGAGCGCGAGGTCGAGCCAGCCGGGAGGGGTGGGCTGAAGCTTCACGCGCCAGCTGATGTCGGCAAGTGCGCGAAGTACTCCCGCCGGAATCCGCACGGGGCGGGCGCCCAGCAGCCGGCCGAGCTCCTGCGGGTCGAGCACAGGGTCCGCCGCGACGTTGAAGGCCCCGCGGACGTCACGGGTGACGCCCAGACGGTACGCCTCGCCAACGTCCGCGGAATGCACGGCCTGGAAGCGCAGCCGCGGGATGTCGGGAACGAGCGGGATGACACCCGCGCGCATGAGCGGGCTCGGAGCGAGCGGGCCGATGAACAGCCGCCTGATGCCCGAAGCCGCCCCGCGCTTGAAGATGAGACCCGGGCGCATACGCACGACCCGGACGGCGTCGCCGTGCTCGCGCTCGAAGTCGTCGAGCAGGCGCTCCACCTCCGCCTTGTGGCGACCGTAGAACGAGCTCTCCACGCCGTTCGTGGGCCAGCTCTCGTCCACGAGCCTGTCCTTGGGGCCGGGCGAGTAGGCGCCCACCGACGACGCGTACACGAGTGCCGGCACGCCGGCTTCCGCCACTGCACGGAACACGCGCGCGCTTCCGTCGACGTTCACCGAGCGGGTGGTCTGAAGGTCGCGCGAGGGCTGGATCAGCCACGCGAGGTGCCCGATGGCGTCCGCGCCGTGGAAGAGCGATGTGAGGTCGGCCGTGCGGATGTCCGCCTGCCGCCAGTCGACCTTGTGCACGTTCAGCTCCGGCAGGCGGCGCGCCACGCCGACGATCGAATCGACCTCGGGGTCGCCGGACAGCGCCCTCACCGTGCTCGTCCCGACGTTGCCGGTGGCTCCGAGTACTACGACTCTCATGGTCCGACACGCCTACCCGGAAGCGCTAGTACGGAACCTCCAGGCCGCGCGCCGGCTTGAACGTGCGCTTCTCGGGATACACGCACACGTCGCCCGGGATGAGATCGCCCATCGTCACGAGCTGCATCCCACCCGCGCCCACCTCCACGCGGTGTCCCACGCCCGTGTTCTCGCGGCAGAGCCAGAACGAGCCGGTGCGCAGCTCGTGTGCCTGCTCGCCGAGCCGCGCAATGCCGCTGCCGCCGCGGACGAACCACGCCTCCTCGCGCGCGGAGTGGAAGTGAAGGTCCGTGTTGTGAGTGTCCGGCGGCATCTCGTCCTGCGCGAGCACGATCCTGTCCGCGCCCATCTGGTGGACGCCTCGCGCGGCGGACGCGAGCCTGCCCTGGCGGAACTCCTCGATCGGCAACTCGCTGAGGTTGCGGATCGTGGGCGGCCGCTCCCTCGTCGGCTCCGGGAGCTCGAGCGGACCGAGCTCCGCGTCTGCGTTGAACGGCGGCGGCGTGTCGGCCGGCGACCACACCGGTCCCATCCAGAACTGGTTCGTGCGCGGCAGGTAGGTCACGTGGTTGCGAGTGCCCTCGGCGGCCACGAGCACCGTCAGGCCTTCCGGGCCCGCGATGAGGGTGTGGGCGTCCCCGTTGGACGGATGCCACAGCAGGTCGTCCACCCCGATCTCGTAGGTGCGCGCCTCGCCCCGCGCGGAGAGCTGATAGCTCAGGCCGCGCCCGGCGAGCACGAGGAACGCCTCGTCCTCGTCGGCGTGGCTGTGGGGTGGGGTGGAGCGCTTGCCGGGATCGATCTCGATGATCGCCACGCCGAGCCGCTTCGCGCCCGCGGCCTGTGCGAGCCGCTTGCGAGAGGCACCGATCTCGCCCGCGTCCCAGCGGTGCGGGCGGACGTCGTCGATGTGGATGGGCACGTCGTCGCGCACGCCCGAAGCATGCCAGCGCTACGGAGCGGTCGCGTTCGTCCGGGTGGGCGTGGGGGCGGTCACGGTGACGGTGGGGGCGGGAGCCGTGACCGTCCGGGTGGGCGTCTTCACCGTGACGCTCGTGGTGTGGGACGTGGTCACGGTCGACACCACCGGCTTCGTCACGGTGGCTGAGTTGTCGCTGCTCCCGCCGTTCGACACCGCCAGCGCGATGCCCACGCCCGCCGCCAGCGCCACCAGCGCGGCGAGCACGATCGGCCAAGGGGACCGCCTGGGCCGCATTCTGTGTCCGCACGTGGGGCAGAACTCGGAGCCTGGCGGCACCGGGTTCCCACATTCCGGGCATGGCCGAGGCGCGTCTGGCGGCAGCTGGCGAGTGGGGTCATCCGTCATGTGGAAGAGCAAGGCTCCCGTGCGCGCCAGTGCGCCGAATCATCACGTTCGTGTGATTTCCCGCTTCATCGGCGACGGAGGCGGAGGTCCGTACCGCACCATCCCCGTGTGGCGCTCCACCGCCGCCATCTGCTCGGCGGACACACGCGGCCCGTCGGGTGGCGGCTGGAGCCATGGCCACTGCGCCGGCTCCGCGAGCCCGCGGACGAAGTCCTCGATGCCCGCCGGAGTTGAGAGAAACAGCATCTTGGCCGTGTCGGACTCCACGCGGAAGGTGTGCGGCGTGCCGCCGGGCGCGCACAGCGCGCCGCCCACCTCGCACGCGCGCGCGTGCGTGGAGACCCATTCCGGAGGGTCGCCGCCGGCACGGGCGAGCTCGGGTTCGACCACCCACACGGTGAGCCGCCCGTCGAGCAGGTAGAACGTCTCGTCCTGCGGATGCGAGTGGAGTGGGGGAGCGGCGCCGCGCGGAAGGATCCCCTCCCACAGGGCCAGGCGCCCGCCCGTCTGCCGCCCGTCCACCTTCATGCGCACAAGCGTGCCCAGGAACCAGAACGTCTCGTCGTTCATGACCGCGCCGCCAGCTGGAAGTCCTCGGGCCGCTCGTACGCCTTGCCGGACACGCAGCCAATCGCGAGGATCCGCACTCCCTCGGGCCCCGGGTCGAGCCGGCGCCTCGACTGCGGCGCGATCCGGATGATCCGGCCCCTGTCGAGCGGCACGCGCTCACCGTCCACCTCGAAGTTCGCGGAGCCGCGCAGCACCACGTAGACCTCCTCCTGGCCGTCCTCGGAGTGGTCGTGCTCGGGATAGTGCGCGAAACCGGCGGGCACGTCGAGCACCTGCATCCCGAACGACTCGATGCCGAGCTCAGCGCCGGCCAGCTTCACGAGGCCGTCGTGTATGGACGCCATCTCGTCGATCGGCTTCATCGTGTATTCGCTCATCGTGTGGCTCCTCTCGTCTTGGCGGCTGACGAGGAGCAACGTACGGCGAGCTGGGCGGCCAAACATCGGCCTGGTTGCCTAAGTTTGCGCGCCCGTATGCCTATCTTGAGGGAGCAGCCCCTTGGCCCTGGCCTGCTCCACCGCGGCCAGCCGGGTGGAGGCGCCGAGCTTGCCGAGCACCGCCGACACGTGGTGCGCGACGGTGCGCTCTGAGAGGTGCAGCGTGCGCGCGATCGCGGAGTTGGTCGCGCCGGTGGCCAGCTCGGCGAGGATCTCCTGCTCGCGCCGTGTGAGGCCGGCCGGATTCGCCAGCGTGGAGCGTCGCGGCCCGCGCGGAGCGCTCCCGCCGTGCGCCGCCCGCTCGCGGGCGAACGCGCGGGCGCTGCCGGCGGCGCCCAGCCGGTGCAGCTCGGCCACGGCTTCGCGCGCCGCTCGCTCGTCTCCCGGGAGTGCCGCGAGGGCTGCCTCGTGCGGGGCCTCCAGTTCCTTCCACGCGCGGATCGCGCCGCGCCAATCGCCGGCCAGCTCCAGCTGCACCGCCTCGGGCGCGTTCGGCGGAGGGGCGAGCTCGACTCCGAAGCGCGACGCCCACACCGCGAGGTCGCTCGCGGAACGCATGAAGCGTCCGACCGGGACGTCGCGGGCGTCGCTCAGCCGGGTGAGTGCCGCCGCGCGATCGCCTCGCAGCCACGCCGCCTCCACGAGCATCGTGCGCAGCGCGCCGTGCCGGGAGCTCTCCGGTATCCCGCGCAGCTCTTCCCACGCCTGCTCGAGCACCTCATAGGCGCCGGGCTCGCCCCGGCGGGCTCGCACTATCGCGGCCATCGCGTGCGCCGTCGGCACCTCGGCGGCCCAGTCGAGGTCGGTGCGCGTGACCGTGGCGAGCGCCTCGTCGAAACGGCCGCGGTCGATCAGGCTGCGCGCCCTGTAGAGCCCGATCGCGTTGCCGGGGATCGTGGTCTGGTACTCGTCGAAGAGCGCGAGCGCCTCGCGCACCGTCTCGTCTACGAAGGCGTGCTTTCGCAGCTGCACGCCCAGGTACACGAGGTTCACGTACGTACGGACGGTCTGGATCGCGAGACCCTCCGCGCGTGCGGCCCGGCAGGCGTCCCCCAGAGCGTCGAGCGCGTCGGCCTCACCACGGTGTCCGCGGGCGAGCCCGACGCTGATCGAGATGTCGATCTCGGTCTCTTTCAGCCTGGCCGCGCGCGCCAGCTCGAGGGCTCTCGGACCCAGCTCGATCGCCCGCTCGGGATCGAACGCGGTGGCCTCCATCCGCAGAAGCGTGGCGTGGGCGTGTGCCAGCCCTGCCACTTCGTCGGTCCGCTCGAGCAGATCGACGGCCTGTAGCGTGGCCTGCCGCGCCTCCACCACGCGGTCGAGCGACCACAGCGCACCGGCCAGCGCGGTGAGCGCCCGTGCCTCCCGAGCCGGGTCGCGCATCTCCACCGCGAGGGCGATCGCCTCCTCGGCCGGCGTCACCGCCTCCTGCAGCCGCGTGTCGCTGAAGTTCGCGCCGCGCGAGCGCTTGAGCAGGAGCTCGAAGCGCTCCTCCGGATTCATCCCCACGCCGGTCCGGAGCGCGCGGTCGGCCTGGAGGCTCATCTCGCCGAGAGCGCCCAGGCCTTCGGCGTCGGCCATCGCCAGCACCGCGTAGCGGCAGGCGGCGTCGAGGCGCCCCGCGCGCTCCGCATGATGCGCGAGCCGCGCGTGGTCCGCCGCGCCCGGCTGCTGCTCCAGGGCGTCCACCACACGCGCGTGTAGCTCAGCCTGGCGTGGCGGCGCGATCGAGCGCTCGATGGCCTCGCGGATCAGCTCGTGACGGAAGCCCAGCACGTCGTCGTCCACCACGAGCACGCCTCGTGCCAGCGCCTCCTCCACCGCGTCCCCGCTGCCGGGGGCCACCGCGCCCAGCACCGCCTGGGGCACGCGCTGGCCGATCACCGCCGCGGCGTCCACCACGTGGCGGGCAGCCGGGGTGAGCCGCGCCGCGCGTGCCAGCGCCGCGTCGCGCACGGTGGTGGGGAGGCGGTGGCCCGCGGCGATCACCTCCACCACGAGAAAGGGATTACCACCCGTGAGCTGCGCCACCCGCGAGGCGTCCATGCCCGCCGGCTCGGCCAGCTCGCGGACCGCCGGCTCGGAGAGCGGGCTGAGCATCACTCGGCGCGCGGCGGGATTCGTGGCGAGATCGCCGAGCAGCTGGCGCAGCGGTGGGTTCGCGGCTGCCTCGTCGTCGCGGTAGGTGATCGCGAGAACGATCTGGCGCTGCTCGAGGCGGCGGGGGAGAAGGCGGATCACATCGAGGGTGGTCGGATCCGCCCAGTGCGCGTCCTCCACCACCGCCACCGCCGGCGCGCGGCGGGCGAGGGCATCGATCAGCTCGCGCGCCAGGGTGAGCCTGTCGCCGCTCTCCTGAAGGTCGCCCAGGCCGGCCTGCTCGGCCAGCTCGCGTAGGGGTCCGAGCGGGACGGGCACCGACAGCGGCTCGCACGCGCCGACGAGGAACGCTGTGCCGTCCGGCATTCGCTCTCTAAGCGCGCGCACGATCGACGTCTTGCCCACGCCCGCCTCGCCGCCCACCAGGACGAGCGACCCGTGCCCCGCCACGGCATCAGCCACCGCCGCCTCGAGCATCGCGAGCGGCCCGTCACGCTCGAGCAGGCGCTCCATTCAGGCGATCCTAACCCCGGCTTCCGGCGCTCTCACGTCAGCGCGCCTACAGTGATCTCGTGAACCGAGCCGGGCGGCTGGCCGCCGCCGACGCAATCGCGATCGTCCTCTTCGCGGCGATCGGCCAGCTGTCGCATCACGGCGGAGTGTCTCTCGCCGGCTTTGCCCACGATGCGCTGCCGATCCTCGCCGGCTGGTTCGCCGCTGCGGCTGTGTTCGGCGCCTACCGACCGCCCGGCAAGCGGGCCTTCCTGCTCACGTGGTTGTGCGGAGTCACAGCCGGTGTGGCGCTCCGAGCGCTCGTGCTCGGCCGGAGCATCAACGGCCACCAGCTGGCCTTCCTGATCGTCGCGCTCGGGTTCACGCTGCTTCTGGTGCTGGGTTGCCGGGCGCTGATCTCGCGGCGCGCGCTCACCAGCCGCGCCTGAGCCGCGGGCGGCCGTCCAAAGCTCTGCCACAATCGGCCCATGCACACGCTCTCGGCCCCTCGCGAAGACGACCTGCTGCTGGCGCGGCTTCAAGCGCCGCCGGACCTGCGCGAGGGCTCAGAGTGCCTGGCGTACTGGCGGGAGCGCCGGCGCCGGCTGCCGTGGTACCGGGTCACCGCGCGCCGGGAAGCCTCGCGCATGGTGGTCGCCTGGGAGCGCCGGGTGCGCGCGGCTCTCGTGAACCAGCGCGGCGTGCCGATGGCGTACCGGCTCGAGGGCGCGAAGCTCGTGGCCGGGGTGCACGTGAGGCGCTGGATGCGCCGCACGGGCGCAGTGGCCGCGGTGGCCGGCACCCTGTTCGTGCTGATCCCCGCGGCCATCGTGGTGGACATCCTCGTCCACCTGCTCTGACGCGGCCGCGCGGTTAGCCCGATGCCGCGCGCGCGTCGAACGCGCCGCGGTCCGTGGACACGATCTCGCGCCCCAGCGGAGTCAGCGAGACGGGGATCAGCTTGAAGTTCGCCAATCCCAGCGGGATCCCGATGATCGTCAGGCACAGCAGGATCCCGGTGACGAGATGCGCGAGGGCGAGCTCCCAGCCGAGCAGGATGATCCACAGGATGTTTCCGATCGTCGAGCCGGCGCCGGCGTCCGCACGCCGTTCGATTCTGCGCCCGAACGGCCACAGCGCGAACGCGGCGATCCGGAACGCGGCGAATCCGAACGGGATCGTGATGATCAGGATGAACGCCACGATTCCGGCCAGTGCGTACAGCAGAGCCAGCCACAGGCCCGCCAGCACCAGCCAGATCAGATTGAGGATGAAGCGCATCCATCCAGAGCCTACGCGGCTTCGCCGCATTCGAGTTCCCATAACCTCCGTTATCGAGCGTTGAGTGAGAAAGCAGGGACGGCCGGGCTGTAGGGTCGCAAGCCTGTCCCCTCACGCAAGGACCACCGACGCGGACCGCACCCGAGCGGCGAGGGCCGCTCTGACGATCGGCGCGCTCGGCGTCGTGTTCGGCGACATCGGCACGAGCCCGCTCTACGCGATCCAGACGATCTTCGACCCGCACGATCCGCATCCCGTCGCGGCCACCAACACGAGCGTGCTCGGGATCCTCTCGATGGTCTTCTGGTCGATCGTGCTCGTGGTAACCGTCACGTACGTGCTGCTCGTGATGCGCGCGGACAATCAGGGCGAAGGCGGCATCATGGCCCTGATCACGCTGATCCGGCGTGGCCGCGAGCTCGGCCGCGGCCACCGCACGGCCGCGCTGGCGGCGCTCGGCATCTTCGGAGCGTCGCTCTTCCTCGGCGACAGCATGATCACACCGGCGATCTCGGTGCTGTCGGCCGTTGGAGGGCTCAAGGTGGCCTCGCCTTCGATCGGCCATCTCGTGGTTCCCATAACCGCGGCGATTATCGTCGCGCTGTTCCTCTTCCAGCGAGCCGGCACCACCGTCGTCGGCAGGCTGTTCGGCCCGATCATGCTCGTCTGGTTCACCGTGATCGCCGTCTGCGGCATCAATGGGATCACCAAGCACCCGTCGATCCTCAGGGCGCTGTCGCCCACATACGCGGTGAGCTTCTTCTTCTCCCATTTCTCCACCGCGTTCTTCGCGCTTGCCGGCGTGGTGCTGGCGGTGACGGGCGCGGAGGCGCTGTACGCGGACATGGGTCACTTCGGCCGCGCCCCGATCACCCGCGCCTGGCTCTTTCTCGTCTTTCCCGCGTGCACCCTCAGCTACATGGGCCAGGGCGCCCTGGTCCTGGACAACCCGGCCAACATCAGCAATCCGTTCTTCCTGCTCGTGCCGCACTGGGCGCAGTGGCCGCTCGTGTTCCTCGCCACGCTCGCCACGGTGATCGCATCGCAGGCTGTGATCAGCGGCGCCTTCTCCGTGGCCTATCAGGCGGTGCAGCTCGGCTACCTGCCGCGCCTGCGGATAACGCACACGTCCGCGGAGACGATCGGGCAGATCTACGTGCCGGGGATCAACTGGCTCCTGATGGTCTCGGTGCTCACGCTCGTGTTCACGTTCGAGAGCTCCACAGCGCTCGCCTTCGCGTATGGCGTGGCCGTCACCGGAACGATCACGATCACCACGCTGCTCTTCTTCTTCATCGTCCGGCACCAGTGGCGAAAGCCGCTGTGGCTGATCGCGCCCGTGGCGGGCTTCCTCCTCGCGATCGACCTGATGTTCCTCGCCGCGAACCTCACCAAGGTCACGCACGGCGCCTGGCTGCCGCTCTTGATCGGCATCACGGCCTACACCATCCTCACCACCTGGCAGCGCGGCCGCGAGATCGTCACGCGGCGACGTGAGGACGAGGAGGGGCCGCTGCAGGCCTTCATCACGGACCTGCACAGCCGCCGCTATCCCGTGCGGCGGGTGCCGGGCACGGCGGTCTTCCTCAACCGCAACAACCAGACGGCGCCGCTCGCGATGCGCGAGAGCGTGGAGCACCTCCACGCGCTGTCGGAGCGCGTGATCATCATGTCGATCTACACCGAGCCCGTCCCCCACGTGCCGCCGGCGAAACGGCTGAGCTACGACGACCTCGGCTATTCGGACGACGGCATCACGCACGTGGGAGCGCGCTTCGGCTACCTGGACGCCGCGAACGTGCCGCTCGTTCTCCAGGGGATGGAGGAAGCGCAGCTCGAGGCGCCGTGCGATCCGGCCACGGCGTCGTACTTCCTATCGAAGATCGAGCTCTACAAGGGCGATGCGCCGGGCCTGAGCCGCTGGCGCAAGGTGCTCTTCCTTGCCACCGCCCGGATCACCTCCGAAGCCGCGGACTACTTCCATCTGCCGCGCGACCGCACCGTGATCATGGGGTCGCGGATCGAGGTCTAGCCGGGCCGCCGGCCCGTCTGAGCCTGCACCCCCCGTAATCAGGGTGCCTGCGCCCTGGCAGCGAGCGGCCGGCGCGGCGAGACTCACGGCGTGTGAGCACACTCTCTCGATGGCTGCCCGGCGTGCGCATGCTCGCCTCGTATCCGGCCTCGTGGCTTCGCCGCGACCTTGTGGCGGGCCTCGTGCTCACCACCCTCCTCGTGCCCCAGGGCATGGCGTACGCAGAGCTCGCCGGTCTGCCCGCGATCACCGGCCTCTACACGAGCGTGCTGTGCCTCCTGGGCTACGCGCTCTTCGGGCCGTCACGCATCCTCGTGCTCGGGCCGGACTCGTCGCTCGGGCCGATGATCGCCGCCACGCTGCTGCCGATCATCGGCTCCAACGGGGATCCCGCGCGGGCCATCGAGCTGGCGTCGATGCTCGCGCTGCTCACCGGCGGCATCATGATCGTGGCCGGCGTGGCGAAGCTCGGGTTCATCGCCGACCTGCTGTCGAAGCCCACGCAGATCGGCTACATGAACGGGCTCGCGCTGACCATCCTGATCGGCCAGCTGCCGAAGCTGTGCGGCTTCTCGGTCGACGGTGACGGCCTGAGGGCCGAGGCGCGCGGCTTTGTGGACGGCCTCACGTCCGGGAAGGTGGTGGGCGCCGCGCTGGCCGTCGGGCTGCTGGCGCTGGCGGTGATCCTCGTGCTCCAGCGCTTCCTGCCCAAGGTGCCGGGGGTGCTCGTGGCGGTGGTTGCCGCGATAGCGGCGTCGGCAGCGCTCGATCTCGCGAGCCATGGGGTATCGCTCGTCGGCAAGCTCCCGCAGGGATTCCCGCCGTTCACCGTGCCGTCCTCGCTGTCGGACGCGCCACTGCTGTTCGCGGGTGCCGCCGGGATCGCGCTCGTGTCACTCACGGACACGATCTCCACCTCGTCGGCCTTTGCCGCGCGTACCGGCCAGGAGGTGAACGGCAATGGCGAGATGATCGGCATCGGCGCCGCGAACGTGGGCGCCGCGTTCTTTCAGGGTTTCCCGGTGAGCACGAGCGGGTCACGCACCGCGGTGGCCGAGCAGTCGGGGGCGAAGACGCAGGTGACCGGCCTGGTGGGAGCCGGGGCGATCGTGCTGATGCTGGTGCTCGTACCAGGGCTCTTGAGCGACCTCCCCCAGCCGGTGCTCGCGGCCGTGGTGATAGCGGCGTCGCTGTCGCTCGCCGACATCCCGGGCACGGTGCGCCTGTGGCACCAGCGGCGCACGGAGTTCCTGCTCTCCATCGCCGCATTCCTGGGCGTCGCACTGCTCGGCGTGCTGCCGGGCATCGGCATCGCCGTTGCTCTCTCGATCCTCAACATCTTCCGGCGCGCCTGGCGCCCCTACGAGGCCACGCTCGGCCGGGTGCCCGGGATGTCGGGCTATCACGACCGGCAGCTTCACCCCGAGGGTGAGGAGCTGCCCGGGCTCGTGATCTTCCGCTTCGACGCTCCGCTCTTCTTCGCGAACGCGCGCACGTTCCGCGACGACCTCCGGCGGCTCGCGGATGCCGACCCGCCGCCGCGCTGGATCGTCGTGGCGGCGGAGCCGATCACGGACGTGGACACCACGGCGGCGGACATCCTCAAGGACCTCGACGAGGAGCTGAACGCCCAGGGCGTCTCGCTGGTGTTCGCCGAGCTGAAGGAACCGGTGCGGGCGAAGCTGGAGCGCTACGAGCTGATCGGGCCGCTCGACCCCGCGCACTTCTTCCCCACGCTCGACGCCGCGATCGACGCGTTCTGTACGGAGACCGGCGGAGAGTGGGTCACGCCCCCGCCGGAGCACGGTCCGGCGGTGCCGACTTCTGCTGGTTGACCCACGCGAGGATCTCCTTGGAATGCGTGAGCACGGTCCCGTCCGGCAGCTTCAGCGCCGGCAGCTTCTTCGACCCGGTGGCCGCTTCGAGCTCGTCGCGAGAACCCTTGCGCAGAAAGGGGATCGGACTGCCATGCGCTGCCACAACCTTCTCGTACCGGATGCCCTTCGCGCGCATGGCTTCCTGAACGCGGCGGCATGGGTGCACCTTCGGGCCGCCGGTGTCGCCGTGGCAGACGTACAGAGTTGGGGTCTCGGCCATGTTCGTCCTCCGGTCGTTCGCGGTCGCAGAGGGTACCTATAGCCGCGGCTAGCTCGTGTGCGCGAGCGCGCTGCGACTCTGCTTTAACCGCTCAGCCCGCATGACCATGATCTCGCCGGGCGCACTCTCAAGCAGCCAGGCGATGTCCTCGGGTGAGAAGCCAGAAGTGCTGCCGGTGGCGGCGGGGACGATGATGCGATTGAACCGCTCCTCCGCGAGCAGCTGCCGCAGGGCGTGCCGCGGCGAGCGACCGGTCTCGATGCGCGAGTCCACCGGCACCCCGAGCCGCGCCGCGCGCTGCTCGATCGTTTCGAGCAGCGGCATCGCGCGCTCGCACTCCGCGGGCAGCGGCGCCGCAAGAGGAAGCTGGAGCGGCACGATGGCCAGGTAGGCGGGAATCAGGGTGGCCCCCTCGGCACGCGCAAGGCGGAGCGTGGCATCAAGCGCCGGCTGCGAGATCGTGTCTCCCAGCAGCGGGAACAGGATGCGTTCCGCCGCCGGCGTGATGCGGTTCGGCGCCTTCTCGGGGTGATGCCAGCGGTATGCGAGCAGAACGAGCCCCGCCACCAGGATGCCGGCCACGATTGCAAGCGCGACGATCATTGTCCCTCCGCTCCCCCGGGCCGCTTGGCCCGGTCCGCCACGATGCGGATGTCCACACCCGGCATCTGCTCGAGCAGCTTCTCGGGCAGCGACACTCCGAAGCGCCGCAACCCGGTTGCCGACCGCGGCTCGCCGATCAGCACGTACGTGGTTCCGCGTCTGGCTCCCACGCGCGCGGCCGTCTCCGCCACGTCGTGTCCTTCCTCGATGAGCAGGTGAGCTCCCAGCGCGGCGGCGAGCTTGCGCAGCGCCTCGAGCTGCTCCTGCCGGCCGGCGTCGCTCTTCGCTCCGGGTTTCTTCACGTAAACCAGGTCAAGCTCGGCGCCCAGTCGCTGCGCCGAGCGCCACGCACGGCGTGCCAGCCGCTGTGACGAGGGCCGTGCGCTCACGAGCGCCATCAGCCGCTCCCCCACCGCATGCGGCGCCGCGCCGGCCACGCGCTCCTCGCGCGTGCCCACGAACTCGGTGACCACGCGCTTGGCCTCCACGTCCTCCGCCACCTGACGCAGGGCGATCTCGCGGAGCGCATCCAGGTTCTCGACCTTGAAGAAGTTGTTGAGCGCCGCGTCCACCCGGTCCGGCGGATAGACCTTCCCCTCGCGCAGCCGCTGAATGAGCGCCTGCGGCGTGAGGTCGATGAGCACGACCTCGTCGGCAGACGACAGCACGGTGTCCGGAAAGGTCTCGCGCACGCGCACACCGGTGAGCTCCGCCACCTGATCGTTGAGGCTCTCGAGGTGCTGCACGTTGACCGTGGAGTACACGTCGATCCCCGCCGTAAGCACGTCGTCGATGTCCTCGTAGCGCTTCTCGTGGTCGAGCCCCGGCGGGTTGGTGTGTGCAAGTTCGTCGATCAGACAGAGCTCGGGGTCGCGCTCGAGCACCGCCGGGAGGTCCATCTCGTCCGTGAACGTGTCGCGGTAAGGGACCCGGCGGCGGGGCACGCTCTCGAGGCCCTCGGTGAGCGCGATCGTCTCGGCGCGCTCGTGCGGCTCGAGGTAGCCGATCACCACGTCCGTCCCAGCCTCAGCCGCGGCGCGACCCTCCTGCAGCATCCGGTAGGTCTTGCCCACACCGGCCGCCATCCCGAGGAAGATCTTGTAGCTGCCGCGCGCCGTCATGACCCTCTCCTCTTCCGCGAGCGGAAGCTCCACGCTAGGCCCCCAGGATCCCGTGTATGAGGAGATCGAGCAGCTTGATCCCCACGAACGGGGCGATCAGGCCGCCCAGACCGTAGATCAGCAGGTTGCGGCGCAGCAGCGCGGTGGCGCCCACCGGCCGGTAGCGCACGCCGCGTAGAGCAAGCGGCACGAGCAGCGGGATCACGAGCGCGTTGAAGACGACCGCCGAGATGATCGCCGAGCGCGGCGTGCCGAGGTGCATCAGGTTGAGCCTGTCGAGCGGACCCTTGGCGCTCGCCGACGTCGCATAGGTCGCGGCGAACATCGCCGGCAGGATCGCGAAGTACTTCGCCACGTCGTTGGCGATCGAGAACGTGGTGAGCGCGCCGCGTGTGATCAGCAGCTGCTTGCCCACCTCCACGATCTCGATCAGCTTCGTGGGATTCGAATCGAGGTCGACCATGTTGCCCGCCTCGCGCGCCGCCTGGGTGCCCGTGTTCATCGCCACGCCCACGTCGGCCTGCGCAAGGGCCGGCGCGTCGTTCGTGCCGTCCCCGGTCATCGCCACCAGCCGGCCGTCGCTCTGCTCCTTCTTGATCAGCGCGAGCTTGGCCTCGGGCGTGGCCTCGGCGAGGAAGTCGTCCACACCCGCCTCGTCGGCGATCTTGGCCGCGGTCAGGCGGTTGTCCCCTGTGATCATCACGGTGCGGATGCCCATCGTGTGAAGCTGCTGGAAGCGCTGGCGCATCCCCTCCTTGATCGTGTCCTTGAGATAGATGACGCCGAGGACCCGGCCGTCGCGCGCCACGGCCAGCGGCGTGCCACCCTCGCGGCCGATGCGGTCGAGCTCGGGCTGCAGCTCGGGCGGCGCGTGTCCGCCCGCGGTGGTGACCCACGAGAGGATCGCGTCGCCCGCGCCCTTGCGCAGGCGCGTGCCGTCCATGTCCACACCACTCATGCGGGTCTCCGCCGTGAACGGCACGAACTGGGCGTCGAGCTGCGAGTGCAACTCGTGCTCGCGTAGCCCGAACCGCTCCTTGGCCAGCACCACGATCGAGCGGCCCTCGGGTGTCTCGTCCGCGAGTGACGAGAGCTGTGCCGCCTCGGCCAGCTCCTCCTCGCTAACACCCGGCATCTGGATGAACGCCGCGGCCTGGCGGTTGCCGAGCGTGATCGTGCCAGTCTTGTCGAGCAGCAGCGTGTCGACGTCGCCCGACGCCTCCACCGCGCGGCCTGACAGAGCGAGAACGTTGCGGCCCACGAGCCGGTCCATGCCCGCGATGCCGATGGCGGAGAGCAGCGCGCCGATCGTCGTGGGGATGAGCGCCACGAGCAGCGCGATCAGCGTGGTGACCGACAGCGTGGTGTTCGAGTAGAGCGCGAACGGCCGAAGCGACACGATCACGAGCAGGAACACGAGCGTGAGCGCCGACAGCAGGATCCCGAGGGCGATCTCGTTCGGCGTCTTGCGCCGCTCGGCGCCCTCCACGAGCGCGATCATGCGGTCGAGGAAGCTCTTCCCCGGCTCCTGCGTGATCTCCACGACGATGCGGTCCGACAGCAAGCGCGTCCCGCCGGTGACCGCGGACCGGTCCCCGCCGGCCTCGCGGATCACCGGCGCGGACTCGCCCGTGATGGCGGACTCGTCAACGGACGCTATGCCCTCGATCACCGTTCCATCGCCCGGGATGAGCTCACCGGCCTCCACCACCACCACGTCGCCTCTCGCAAGTTCGGCGGCGGGCCTCTCGCCACCATCCCGCAGACGCGCGACCGTCTCCGTACGCATCGCGCGCAGGCTGGCCGCCTGCGCCCTCCCGCGGCCCTCCGCGAGCGCCTCGGCGAGGTTGGCGAAGACGACTGTGAGCCACAGCCAGATCGCCACGGAGAAGGTGAACCAGGACGGCTCGTTCCCTCCGCCCAATGGCCTGCCTCCGAAGAGCTGAATCAGCCACGCCACGGTGGTGATCACGGCGCCGATCTCCACCACGAACATCACCGGGTTGCGGACCTGCACGCGCGGATCGAGCTTGCGAAGGGACTGCTGTGCAGCCGGTGCCAGCTGATCTCTCATCTCGTCGTCCGGTCCAGGGCGAGGTTGAGCGCGAGCACGTTCACGCCCGGCTCGCCGAGCACGCCGAGAAACCGAGCGCTCGTGTTCTGCTCGATGAGCTTCCGCACGACCGCCAGCGGAACGTGGCGCACCGCCACGATCCGGTGGGCCTGGATCGCGGCGTTGGCCTGCGAGATCTGCGGATCCACGCCGGAGGCCGAGCTGGTCACGGCGTCCACCGGCACCTTGCCCGCGGTGAGACCCGCGTCGAACGGCCGCTCCCGTGCGAGGTATGCGCGCAACGACGCGGCGAACGTATCCCTCGCCGTCCTGCTGTTGGGGCCGAGGTTGGTGAACGCGCTGCCCGCCGCGTTGTAGGACGTGGCGGTGGACGGCCGCGGCTGGAAGTAGCGCCTGAGCCCGCGGAAGTCCTGGCCGATCAGCTTCGAGCCCAGGAGCCTGCCGTTCATCCTCACCTGCTCGCCGTTGGCCTTGCCGTGAAAGGCGACCTGCGCGATGCCGGTGACCACCAGCGGGTACGCCAGACCGAGGAGCACTGTGAGCACCACCACGGCGAGAGCGGATGTGATCACATCGCGCCGCATCAGAAGAGCTGGTTGGAGAGCCCCTGCACGATCGGGCCGAGCAGGATCGCGGGGAAGAACGTGAGCGCGCCGACGAGGACGATCACGCCGATCAGGAGCACGACGAACGTGGGAGTGTCGGTGCGCATCGTCCCAGGGCCGGCGGGATGGACCTTCTTCCCGGCCAGCGCGCCCGCCACGGCGAGCACGAGGATGATCGGCGCGTAGCGCGCGAACACCATCGTCAGCCCTCCCATGATGGTCGCGAGCTTCACGCCGTGGGCGCCGAGGTTGCCGGGGTGGGGCTGGATGTAGCCCGTGAAGCCGGCCCAGGCAGAGCCGTTGTTGTTCGCCTGCGAGAGGTAGGCGTAGAGGTTCTGTGAAAACCCCTGCGGGCCGGGCGCGGAGATCGACTGCCTGCCTGCGGGCGCCGCTATGGCCGTGCCGGCTGTGAGGAGCACCGTGAGCGGCGTGAACAGCGCGGCCAGCGACACCAGCTTGATGTCGCGCGCCCCGATCTTCTTGCCGAGGTACTCGGGCGTCCTCCCCACCATCAGGCCGCCGATGAACACGGCGAGCAGAACGAAGATCAGCATCGAGTAGAGCCCCGTGCCCACTCCTCCGAACACCACCTCGCTCATCCCGAGGTTGGAGAACGGCACGGCGCCGCCGATGCCGGTGAGCGACTCCATGGCGCCGTTCACCGCCCCGCACGACGTGACTGTGGTGATGGCCGCCCACAGCGCCGTGTTCGTGATCCCGAAGCGCTGCTCCTTGCCCTCCAGGTTGCCGCCGGTGGAGCCGGCGAGATGATGCGTGTTCACCCCTGCGAGGTGCTGGGCCGGGGTGCCGTGCTGCTCGGCGATCACCGCGACGATCACGCCGATCAGGAACAGGATCCCCATTGCCGAGAAGATCGCCCAGCCCTGGCGCCTGCTGCCGACCATTCGCCCGTAGGTGAACGTGAGCGATGCCGGAATCGCGAGGATCGCCACCATCTCGACGAAGTTGGAGAGAGCGGTGGGGTTCTCGAACGGGTAGGCCGAGTTCGCGTTGAAGAAGCCGCCGCCGTTCGTGCCGAGCTCCTTGATGATCTCCTGGGATGCCACGGGGCCGAAGGCGAGGGTCTGGGTCCCTCCGGCGAGCGTGTGCGCCGTGGCATAGCTCGCGAAGTTCTGGATCACGCCCTGCGACACCAGCACGAGCGCGCCGATCACCGAGATCGGCAACAGCACGTAGAGGATGCAGCGGGTGAGGTCCTGCCAGAAGTTGCCAAGGCTCCGTCCGCTGCGTGCCGCGATGCCGCGGATGAGCGCGATCACCACAACGATGCCCACCGCCGCCGACACGAAGTTCTGCACAGCCAGCCCCGCCATCTGGCTGAAATAGGTCATCGTGGTCTCGCCGCCGTAGTACTGCCAGTTCGTGTTCGTGATGAACGACGACGTGGTGTTGAAGGTCACGTCCCAGGTGCCCGAGTGGAAGCCCTGCGGGTTCCACGGATGGAGCGTCTGCGTCCGCAGGATCACGTACAGCACGAGCCAGAACAGCAGTGAGAAGACCAGCAGGCTGCGCGCGTACTGCTTCCAGTCCTGACCCTCGTCGGGGCGCACTCGAATCAGCCGGTAGAGCAGGCGCTCGAGCCGTCCCACCACCGGCGTCAGGAACACCCGCTCGCCGGTGAACACCTTCGCCATGTAGCCGCCGAGCAGCGGCACGATGGCCGTGAGCACAAGCAGGAAGACTGCGATCTGCAGCCAGCCCTGGGGCATCTAAAGGCGCTCCCCGCGTACGAGCGCGTAGACCAGGTAGACGAAGACGACCGCCGATACGGCGAGGCCGAGAACGTCGGCAGCGCTCATATCCGTTCAACGAGGCGGAGCGAGGCGATCAGAACTGCGAAGGCCGCGACGGCGATTGCGATGGCCACGACATCCATGTATTGAGTGTCATCAGCGCGCCATCAAGACCGCGCAAAGGAATGAGGCCGCGCCATCGAGATTTCGTAAAGGGCGATGAATTCAGCCCGCAGGGGCGGTCTCAGGTCCCGATTCCCGACGCAGGAGACCACGTGGCTCAGCTCATCCTCGACATCTCCGTCTCGCTCGACGGCTTCGTCGCCGGCCCGAACGCGACCCTTGACGATCCCCTCGGCGTGGGCGGCATGCAGCTGCACGAGTGGGTGTTCACCACTAAGGCGTGGCGCGAGGCGCACGGCCAGGAGGGCGGCGAGGAGGGCGCGGACTCGGATCTCGCCGCAGAACTGATCGGCCAGGCGTCGGCCACGATCATGGGCCGCCACATGTTCAGCGGCGGCACCGGCCCCTGGGAGGACGATCCCAACGCGAACGGGTGGTGGGGCGACGACCCGCCCTTCCACCACCCCGTCTTCGTCCTCACCCACCACGCACGCGAGCCGCTCGAGATGAAGGGCGGCACCACCTTCACCTTCGTCAGCGACGGAATAGAGAGCGCGCTGGAGCAGGCACGCTCGGCGGCAGGCAACGGAGGGATCAGGCTCGGCGGCGGCGCCGACGTGGTGCAGCAGTACCTGCGCGCCGGCCTGATCGACCGGCTTCAGCTACACGTCGCCCCGCTGCTGCTCGGAAGCGGCGTGCGACTGTTCGACGGCAACGAGGGCAGGCTCGAGCTCACGCGCTCGCTCACCTCCCCCACCGGCGTGATGCATCTCGACTACCGGCCCGTGCGCTAGCGGCGGCCGCGCACGATCACCCGCGCGCCCTGCGCGGGAATCATCGTCACGTTGCGATGAACGGCGTGCTCGGGCTCCGGATCGGCGGCCTCGATGTCGAGCCGCCGCACCATCTGCTCGAGCACCACGCGCTGCTCCGCCATCGCGAGCGACGCGCCCAGGCAGCGCCTGATGCCGCCGCCGAACGGGATCCACTCGTACGTGCCCGGCTTGTGCCCGATCCAGCGCTCCGGCTTGAACGCGAACGGGTCCGGATAGAGGTCCTCGCGGTGATGCACGAGCAGGATGCTCATCGCCACCGGCGTGTCCGCCTGCACCGCGTAGTCGCCGAGCCGCCACGGCACCGTCACGCGCCGCCCGATCATCGGAATCACAGGCCGTGAGCGCATGCCTTCGTTGATCGTTGCCTCGATCGTCTCGGCGGCGTTCTCGTCCGAGCGTACGGCGTCACGCAGGGCGTCGTAGGCCGCGGGGTAGCGCACGAGGCGCTCCCAGGTCCAGGCGAGCGAATTGGCAGTGGTCTCGTGCCCGGCGAGCACCAGGGTGAGCAGCTCGTCACGCAGCTCCCTGTCGGTGAGCGCCTCGCCGTCCTCGGTACGGGCCTGAAGCAGCATCGAGAGGATGTCGCCCCGCTCGTCGAGATCCTGCGCGCGCCGGCGATCCGAGATCACGGCGTACGTGGCGTGATCGAGCGCCGAGAGGCCCATCTTCGTGAGGCCGCGCGGTTCCTCATGCCCGATGTTCATCAGCTCGGCGAGCTGTGCAACCGGCCACGTGGATACGGCCAGCGATGCTCGCGTGGCGGCGCGCAGGCGACCCTCGGCCGAGTTGCCCGCGGGCTTCCCCTCGATGCCGAAGATGCCGCCCATGATCACGTCGAGCGTGATCGCCTGCATGCGCGGGGCGAGCGCGATCGGGCGGCCCACGGGCCAGCTCGAGATCTCCCGCTCGGCCGCGTCGTTGATCATCTGCATGTAGCGCTCGATCGCCTCGCCGTGGAAGGCGGGCAGCAGCAGCTTGCGCTGGCGCATGTGCCGCTCGCCGATGGCTGTGAGCACCGCGTTTGGCCCCACTATCGGCCTCAGCGGAGACTCGCCCGTGAGCGACGGCGCAAGCTCCGGCTTGGCGGTGAAGAGTGAGCGCACGTGGTCGGGATGGCTCGTGATCACCGGGCCGCCGCCGGGTCCGCCGCGCACCATGCCGCGCATGCGGAACACCTCCCCCAGCTCGCGGCGCGCCTTGAACACGAACTCGATCTGGCGCTGATTGAAGCGCAGCACCTGCAGGAAGCGCGGCGACTGGATCAGCGGAGGGCTCGGCAGCGAGTCCGCCTCGCCCTGCTCTATCGGCCCCGCCGGCGAGGGCGACGCCTCGCCAATCAGCTGCGCGCTCGGGCGCTGAACCTCGAGTGCTTCGGCTGCCTCCACCCGGCAAAGGTTACACGAAATGATGTCATATAGAAGTCAGTCGAACACCGCGAGCGGCAGCGCCGCGCTGACGATGTACTGGCCTGCGTCCACGATCTCGCTGATCTTCAGATCCACGCACAGGCTGGCCAGCATGTAGGCGTCCTCGCGGGACAGGCCGTACGTGGCCGCGAGGTGGTCGATCATCGCTCGCACCGCATCCTGCGAGCACACGTAGAGGTCCGGCCCCACGCCGGTGGTGGCGAAGAACCCGCCGCTGTCCACGCGCGGCGTGAGCGGCCCGGGCGCCGACCACTGCGGCGCGGGGATCGAGCGCCCGTTCTCCACGCTGAGGCGGAAGGAGCCGGCCATCGGCGCCTCGATGCCGGTCACGCACACCTCGCCGTCACCCTGCGCTCCGTGGGCGTCGCCGCACGAGAACAGCGCGCCCTCCACCTGCACCGGCAGGTACAGCGTGCTTCCCTGGACGAGCTGCCGCGTGTCCATGTTGCCGCCGAACAGGCCGGGCGGCATAACGGGCTGCTCCCGCGCGCCGGCGGGACACACGCCCATCGTGCCGAAGAAGGGCTCCACCGGGATCTTCGCCACGTCGCCGAGCGGGGTCGTTTCCCCGGACAGGTCGAAGATGCGCAGGTAGGGCTCCGGGAACTCGTCCGGAAGGAGGCCGAGGCCCGGGAGGAGCGCCACCCAGCCCCAGCCACGGGTCTCAATCGAGAGGATCTCGACCTTGAGCGTGTCCCCCGGCTCGGCACCCTCCACGTACACGGGACCCACCAGCGGGTAGAGCCGGTTCATGTCGAGCCGGCCGAGCACCTCGGTGGTGGACTCGGGCGTGATCTGCCCGTCGCTCACCTCGCGCGTGCGCACGGAGATCTCCTCGCCGCTCGTGATGCGCAGCGTGGGCTCGTTCCCCTCGTCCCAGAGGTAGTGGACCTGGTCTTCAGGAACCGCGCTCGCCATCGCGCGGCGATCCTCTCACACGCGCGTGGTGGCTGCCTGATCTGTCTGGCGGCTCACCGCGCCCGCCAGGTGACGCGCCGCGTCCATGAAGAACTGGAGCCTGCCCGCCTCCTCCACGTGCTCGGGCAGCCACACCACGAGCACGCCCGCACGCAGCTCGAACCCCGGCGCGAGCGGATGCGTGGCCAGCCAGTCCACCAGAGCCGGCGAGAAGAGCTCGCGCAGTGCCACCTCATCCTGATCGGAGGCGCGCAGGAGGTCGTAGCGCTCGTTGAAGGCGATGCTCTCGAGCTCCACTCGCTCGCAATGCTCGTGCCGCAGCCAATCGTCGCCGTGGAAGAGGCCGAGCTTCCTGCGCAGGTACACGCCCGGGTACGACGGCATGCTTGGCGCGACGTCGAGCATGCAGACGGTGAAGTGGTACGGGTCCCAGCGCTCCGTCCCGTTCCGCGTGTCCCTGTGCCGCACCTCGTACGTGTACAGGCCGAGCTCCGCGCCGCCGCCCTTCATGGCATGCTCGACCCGGCGGCGATCGCCCGCGGCGAGCAGCGGCGTGACGCCCCAGGGCTGGTCGGCGCCTACGTATGTCATTCCGAGGGAAGGCGCGAGCGCGACGAAGAACTCGAGCTCGGCGCTGCTCCTCGCGTGCCGGTAGGCCACGACCGCCACCACCACGATGGTGGCGAGCGGCCCGATCGCAACGACCCGCGCGTCGTGCCACGCCGCGGCGAGCACAACGCTGCCGCCCACGCCCGCGAACAGCGCCCAGAACGCGGCGCGGCTGCGCAGCGCAGCGTCGAGGTGCTTCCGGGTGCCGGCCTTGACGGATGCTTCGGCAGCCATGCCGCCGGGCTAGAACGCGACGGCCGGCACGGCGCGCTCGGCCGGATCGTCGAGCTCGAAGAAGTGCCGCGGCTGATATGCGCCGGCCAGCAGGCTGTTCGGGAAGATCTGGATGCGCGTGTTGAACGCGCGCACGTTCGCGTTGTAGATGCGCCGGGCGGCCTGGATCTGATCCTCGATCTGGGCGAGCTCGGCCTGAAGCTGCTGGAAGTTCTCGGCTGCGCGCAGCTGCGGGTACTGCTCCGCCACGGCGCGGATGTTCCCGAGCGCGCTCGTGAGGGACGCCTCGGCCCTCCCCTGCTGCTCGGAGTCGGTGGCCGCCACCGCTGCGGCGCGCGCACGCGTGACCTCTTCGAGCACGCCGCTCTCGTGCGCGGCGTAGCCCTTCACCGTCTCCACGAGGTTCGGCACGAGGTCGTGGCGGCGCTTCAGCTGCACGTCCACGCCGCTCCAGGATTCGTCCACCTGGTTGCGCGCGCGCACGAAGCTGTTGAGCGTGACGATCGCCCACACCACCACGAGCGCGGCGAGCGCAAGGAGCACGTACACAGCGGTATCCATGCCACGGCCTATCTCGGCCCGGGAGGCGTGCTACTTGAGCGCTGGGATGGCCCCGCGGATCAGGTCCGCGCCGCGCTCGCCGATCATGATCGCCGGCGCATTGGTGTTCCCGCCGGGTATCACCGGCATGATCGACGCGTCCGCCACGCGCAGCCCCTCCACGCCGCGAACGCGCAGCTCGGCGTCCACCACTGCGTCCTCGCCAGCGCCCATCTTGCACGTGCCCACCGGGTGGTAGATGAGCTCCACGCGCCTGCGCAGGTCCGCCTCCAGGTCCTCATCGCTCGTCACGCCGTCGCCCGGGAAGATCTCGCGCGCGACGGCCGCGGCTAGCGGTTCAGCCGCCACGATCTCGCGCGCGATCTTCATGCCCGCCACGAGCGCCTGAACGTCCTCGGGCTCCGACAGCGAGCCCGTGAGGATGCTGGGCTTGGCCGACGGATCTGACGACCGAAGGCGCAGCCGCCCGCGGCTCTTCGGCATGACGAGCACGGGGCCGAGCGTGAACGCATGGCCCTCGAACTCGTCGAAGCCGTTGTCGTTGAAGTACGCGGGCGCGAAGTGGAACTGCAGGTCGGGCGCCGGCAGGCCGGGCCGGCTGCGCACGAACGCGAACGCCTCCGCCACGCTCGAGGTGAGCGGGCCGCTGCGGCGCAGCAGCCACTCGAGCAGGGGCTTGGGCTTGTCCGCGCCGTAGAGCGAGCCACCGAGCTTCGACTCCCATATGCACACCACGTAGGGGTGGTCCTGGAGGTTCTCCCCCACGCCCGGCAGGTCCACCACCACCTGCACGCCCACCTCGCGCAGGTGGTCCGCCGGCCCGATTCCGGAGAGCATCAGAAGCTGTGGTGAGCCGATCGCGCCCGCCGCCAGAATCACCTCACGGTCGGCGTGGGCGATCTGCTCCCGCCGGCGGCGGTCCCGGTAGCGCACGCCCGTGGCGCGGCCGCCGTCCAGCTCCACCCGCAGCACCTGCGCGCCGGTCACCACGCTGAGGTTCTCCCGTTTCATGTTCGGCCGCAGGTACGCGTCCGCGGCACTGAAGCGGCGGCCGCGCCGCTGCGTGACCTGCACCGGGGACGCCCCGTCCTGCTCCGGCCCGTTGTAATCCGGCACGCGCGGGATGCCGGCGCCCTCGGCGGCCGCGAGGAAGCGCGCGGTGAGCTGGCGCGGCGAGCGCTCGTCCGCCACGTTCAACGGACCGCCGGTGGCGTGATGCTCGGACGCGCCGCGCTCGTTGTTCTCCGCGCGCAGGAAGTACGGGCGCACGTCGTTCCAGCCCCACCCCGTGCACCCCTCCGATTCCCACAGGTCGTAGTCCAGCGGCCGCCCGCGCACGTACAGCATCGCGTTCATCGAGCTCGAGCCGCCGAGACCCTTTCCGCGCGGGATGTAGAGCGAGCGGTTGTCGCATGCGGGCTCTGGGTCCGTGGCGTAGTCCCAGTCGAGCTTCGTCTTGAACTGCTTGGCGAAAGCTGCGGGGATGGCGACGTTCGGGTGCATCGCCCTGCCGCCCGCCTCGAGGAGCAGCACCCTTGCCGCCGGGTCCTCCGACAGGCGCGCGGCGAGCACGCAGCCGGCCGAGCCGGCTCCAACGATCACGTAGTCCGCGGCGGGCACGCGCGGAGCATCTCAGACCCGGGGTCTCAGTGGGAACTGCAACACATCGCGGGAGGTGTTGCTACGGTGGCTCGCGCTGTTGCAACCGTGATGAAAGGCGGGGGGCCTGATGCGGGGATGGCTTGTTGCGGTGACGTCGGCTGCGGTGCTGCTCGTGGCGGCGTCGGCGGCGTATGCGTTCGACCCGGTGGTGGAGGCGCAGAACTACAGCAAGGGACTCGAGCGGCAGTCGATCTACATGACGCCCGAGTACCAGGCCAAGCTGCGTCTGGTCAGCCACCAGAACGGCCTCCACGCGCTGCAGATGCAGGCCACCGACCCTGAGCGCGAGTTCGTCAGCGATCTGTGCTGGAACGGCAACGACGGCTGCGCGGGCGACGTGCGCCTCTACGACTGGCAGACGAACGGCTACGGCATCGTGCAGCCGGTTCTGTTCACGGCGCGCAACGGGGCAACCATCTCCGGCCACGTGTGGGCGACGAAGGCCGGCCCCGCCAAGCGCCCGGGAATCGTGATCACGAACGGCTCGGTGCAGGCGGACGAGCAGCTCTACTGGTACGCCGCGCAGGCGCTCGCGAAGGACGGCTACGTGGTGTTCACGTGGGATCCGCAGGGCCAGGGCCAGTCGGACACCCAAGGTGAGTCACCTGATCAGCAGGAGGGCACGCCGGCGCAGTCCGACGGGCGGCCGTTCTTCGACGGCACCGAGGACGCGATCGACTTCTTCCTGTCCAATCCGTCGCACCCGTATGAGCCGGTGCCGTCATGCAACAGCGGCACGAGCCACGCGGCGAAGCAGAACCGGCGCGTGAAGGCGGGCTTCGACGCCGCCTACAACCCGTTCTGGAAGCTGCTCAACCCGAAGCAACTCGGCATCGCCGGGCACTCGTACGGCGCGGCGGGCGTGTCGTACATCGGGCAATGGGATCCGCGCGTGAAGGCGATCGTGGCCTGGGACAACCTTGCGAAGCCCGACCCGAACCAGTCCACGGGCGCGAGCGGCGGCGGGCCTGAGGAGAAGGGCTGCGTGGACGCGTCGCAGCGCACGGTGCCGCCGATCACGAAGCCCGCGCTTGGCATGTCGGCGGACTACTTCATCCCGCCCGAGCCCAACACCTCTCAGCCCGATCCGATGGCGAAGAGCACCGAGTCTGTCGAGTACAGCAAGGCGGGCGTGGACACCGGCGAGATCATCATCCGCGGCGGAACGCACTACGACTTCAGCTTCATTCCGAACTCGGGCTTCACCGCGTCACTGCGCGGAGCTGACGAGATCGCCTGGTACACCACCGCCTGGTTCGACCGCTACGTGAAGGGTCAGGACAGCGCGGTCAAGCGCCTGCTCACCGACCGCTGGCGGCACGACTCCCAAGAGGCCGCGGTGGACCCGAACGGCGACGGCAACATGTTCTCCTTCTACTACCGCTCGCGGCTCGACATCGGGCTGCCGGGCGGCGGCCGCTTCGATTGCGAGGACATGCGACCCGGCTGCCCGGGCATGGTGTCGAACGACGGCGTGAGCGGCGACTACTCGTACCTGTCCGTGGACACCTCGCCTGACGGCCCGGGCTTCCCCGGCGAGCCGACCGGTACCGGGATCTACGGCACAGGCTGAGCCTCAGCGCAGCAGCAGCCGCAGAATCGGCTCCGCCCGCTGCGCGTCCGGGTCCTCGCCGGTGATCAAATCGAGATACGTGTACGACTCGATCAGCCGCACGATCACGTACGCCACCTCGTGCAGATCCGCCGGCAGCGAAAGCCGCCCGGCCGCGCTCTCCTGCCGCAGCAAGCCATAGACCCAGTCGATGAGCCGCGGCTGGAAGCCCGTGTCGTGGCGGGTGAGCAGCCGCATCGCGAGCTCGCCCTCCTCTGCGAGCCAGCGCCGCATGCCCTCGCTGGTGATAACGGCGTCCAGGAAGCGCGTGACCACCTGCACCACGCGCTCGGCGCCGCGCGCCTTCACGGACGCGTCCACCTTCTCGAGCGTGCGCTGCCCCACGGACCACACCACCTCCACGAGCAGCCGGTTGCGCGAACCCACCCAGCGGTAAAGCGTGACCCGGTTCACGCCAAGCTCGCCCGCGAGCGCGCTCATGTCGATGCGCTCGGCGCCGAGGAACTTGCGCCGCGCGAGCCTGAAGGCGTCGTCTGCGGTTGGCCGGTCAGCGGGCCGGCTCGCCTGTGAGGCCGCGGAGGTCACTCCCCCACGATCTCACAGGCGGCGGCGCTATTGCCTGCCGGAGCGCTGGTTCCTGTCCCGCCGGCCCATCCACAGGATCCACAGCGTGAGCACGAGCACCGGGCCCAAGAAGATCGGCGCGTCGATCAGCACGTGCCCGAAGTGAGCGAGCGGGACCAACAGAGCGCCGAGCGTCATGCAGTCCGCACCTTCCCCCGCACCTGCGAGGCCCCTGCCGTGCGATCGCTCACGTCGCCACGGACCGGCTCGCCGGCCGTCTGCTCGAGCCGCCGCAGGCCCCAGCCGAGGGACAGGAGCCACATCGCGGCGATCGCGAGCAGCAGCAGATAGGCGGGCGTGGCCAGCCAGGTGCTGCCGCCCACCGCCTCGCGCTGGAGGATCTTCTTGTCGCGCACGAACGGGCGCGTGAAGTGCGCCTTGGCCGGCACCCCCTTGGCCGGGATGGCCGGGTCCTCCGGCAGGTAGACGGGGACGGCCCGCACGCCGCGTCCGTTCTCGAGCCGCAGCATCGACTTCCACTTGCCGTACACCGGCACGGGCTGCGTCGTGCGCCACGTATCCGGACCCACCTGCTTGAGCCGGTCCACCTGAAGGGCGCCGCCCTGCCACGCGGTCATGGTGAGCCACTCGTGGTGCGCGGCCGCGCTCGCGGGCGAGATCTTGATGGTTGCGTTGGCGGTGCGGTGCGGGCCGCCCTGCGCCGTGGTGAGCGCGACGGTGGCCCTGGCCGGGCTGCCGCTGTCCATCGGCAGCGGGAACGCGATGCAGAAGAGCGCGACAACCGCGGCGGCCGGCAGCAGCCAGCGCGGACCGCGCTGCGGCGCGACGTCGCCCGACAACAGCGCGCGGCCGAGATAGCCGCCGATCACGCCGCCCGCGAGTGCGGCAGCGAAGCCGAGGATCGCCGCCTCGGGAAGCATCGCGCTCGGCCACGGCAGCGGCATCCACACGTGGGACCAGCCCCATTCGGCAGCGAGCCCGACGGTGCCGATGAGGCCGCCCGCCGCAACGCCGAGCGTGAGGGGCTTCGCGCGCGGAATCGCAAGCGCGGCGAGCTCCACGACGATCGCCTCCGCCAGGTAGAGCGGCATGTGCAGGGTGCTCAGCCCGAACACGGGTCCGATCACGAGCGTGAACAGCCCGCGCACCACGAGGAACGACGCCACCGCCTGCAGTGCGCCGAAGCGGCCAAGCCGCACGCGCGCGGCCACGAGCCCGACGCCCGCGGCGAACATGATCATGATCGGCTGGAAGACGAGCTGGAACTGCGGAACGCCGTAGTCGAACTCGCCTTGCAGGGTGGAGAGCCCGACGAGGAAGCCGCCGACGATCATCGTGGTCCGCAGTCGCAGCCAGAGCGGCTGCTCGCGCTCCTGCTGCTCGCTCCAGCCGAGCGCGCGCCTGCCCTCCACGAGGAGGACCCAGACGCCGAGCGCCGACAGCGACGCTCCGCCGATCATCAGCACATGGGTCGGCCCCCAAAGCGTCACGTCCTGGCCGAAGAGCGTGTGCCACACGTCGTCGAGCGGGAAGCCGCTCAGGGCGAACGCGCCGCACAGGAAGATGAGGACGCCACCAAGAGGCGCGCGCCAGTCGTCGGCTATGCGAAGCGACGTGGGCACGCCCTTGCCGGTGCCGAGGACGATCGCGGTGAACCCGCCGATCGTGATGCCGAACAGCCCGATGAGGATCGGATAGTGCGCGACAGTGCCGAACGGGCCGGGGTCGCGACCCGTGTCGATGTGCTTTGCCACGTCCCAGTAGAAGCCGAAGCCCGCGACGATCAGCGATGCGCCGGTGATCGCACCTGGCAGCGCGGTCCAGGGCGGCAGCCCAGACACGCGCGAGCTGAAGTCCGCCACGCGCTGGAGCCACGAGATCCGCCCCGCGCGGTGCGCCATCGCCACCCAGATCACGAGGGCGGTGGCGGCCGTCGCGGCCGCTGTGCCCCAGATCACGTCGCCGATCGGCGCGCCCTTTGCCGGCTCTCCTGCTGCCAGAACAGTCGAAACAAGCGTGTTCATGACCCTCCCGAGGTCGGTTCCCGCATCCTCCGTACCTATGTTGCACGGATCGATGACACATTAAACCTTGCAACCGCGCGGGTTACGTGCTGAGAGGGCAGAGAACGCGAAAGCGGCCCGGGCATCCGGTCCGGGCCGCTTTCAGCTGGACTCGCAAACCCGGCGTACCCCGTCAGAGGCCATCGGGTGTCCTCTCTCAAGAACACGCAGTCCCCCAGGAAGTCTCGCGAGCTTCCGGTACGCGAAAGAGCGCAGGCGCGCCATCACAACGCACCGGAGCAGCAACAAGTCCGCGAGGGTCAGGCTGCCGCGCTGAGCCAGCGGCGCGGCGCGCCCACCATCATCAGGTCCACCTGATCGTCGGTCACGCCCGCGTCCTTCAGCGCCGGCACGATCTCGTCGAGCACGTAGGTCATCTTCCAGTTCGGCGCCATCTTCGCGACCAGCTCCTCGGGGAACCAGTCGATCGTGCAGCAGGCGTCCTGCGACAGCATCATGCGCTCCGCGTAGCCGCGCCTCACCAGCTCGACCACCGTGGAGTTGCGCTGCTCGGTGGGCAGGATGATGTCGAGCCCGTAGCGGTCCATTCCGATGTAGGGGCCGTGCGAGAGGAGCTCCTCGATGTAGTCGAGCGAGTCGGTGTCGCCGGTGTGCCCGATCAGCACGCGCTCGGGCGGGACGCCCTCCTCCTCGAACACCTTCATCTGCGCCAGCCCCTGGCCGGACTGCGGGTGCGAGTGGGTCATGATCGGGCGCCCGGTGCGGTTGGACGCGCGGGCGGTTGCGCGCAGCACCTTCTCCACGTCGTCGGTCACGCCCTGGTGGTCGGTGCAGCACTTGAGAAAGCCGGCCTTGACGGCGGTGCCCTGTATGCCCACCTCGATGTCGCGCACGAACTGGTCGGCCATGTAGTCGATGTCGCGGTTCTGGAAGTGCGGCGCCACGTAGTGGTAGGCGTAGATGCCGGTGGAGGCCACGAGCTGGACGCCCGTCTCCTCCGCGATGCGCGACATGAAGCGGATGTCCCGGCCCGCCTCCATCACGGTGGGGTCGCAGATCGTCTTCACGCCGCGCTCCATGGCGGCGCTCACCTGCGCCACCGCGCGCTCGTATTCGCGCTGCTCGTCGTAGAGGTGCGGGAACTGGAAGGACACCGCCTCCGAACGCACGCGCATGTGCTCGTGGATCAGCGTGAGGCCGAGCTCACCGTGGTCGACCGGGCCGGCGGTGGTGTTGATGCTGGCCATGCGGGTGGCGATCCTACGGCAGAGCGGCGCGAGCGCGCGGGAGGCAGCGTGAAGGTGAGCGCCAGGGCCCCGAGCGGGAGTACGGCGAGCACGTAGAGCGTGGTGTTGAGGCCCCACCTGTCGGCCACGAGGCCGAGCAGCGGCGCGCCCAATCCGCCGAGCCCGATGGAGAGGCCGAGCGTGACACCGGACGCGGTGCCGATCCGGCCGGGCAGGTACTCCTGCCCCATCACCACGGTCACGCTGAAGGTGGCGATCACCGCGGCGCCGATGAAGAAGAGCTCGACCGTGGACGCAGGCGGGACGAGCGCGTGGAAGAGCAGGATCAGCGGCGGCAGCAGCGTCATCGACCCGAACAGCACGGCGCGGCGGCCGAAGCGGTCCGCGAGCGGCCCGCCGATGAGGGTGCCGAACGCCCCGCCGATGAGCATGGCGGTGAGCGCGGTGTTCGCGGCCGCCTTCGACGCGCCTAGCGCCCCGGTGTAATAGAGCGGCACGAAGGTGAGCAGCCCGAAGTAGACGAACGTGCGGAAGGCGATCACACCGGCGAGGCGTGTGAAGCCCGACCAGTCGTCGTCGGGGCTGCCGAGGTTCTTGGGATCGCCCGCGTGCGCGGGCCGGAAGGCCACCAGGTGCGGAAGGTTCACGAGCACCACGAGCGCCACCACGGCACCGGGGATCGCCATGAACAGCGTCCCCCTCAGGCCGAAGCCGAGCACGAGCGGGGTGATCAGCACCGGGCCAAGCGCGAAGCCCACGTTGCCGCCGAGCGAGAAGAGGCTCATGCCGCTGGCACGCTTCGCGCCTGACACGTAGTTCGCGAAGCGCGACGCCTCCGGGTGGTAGGCCGCCACGCCGATGCCGCTCACCACCACCGCGAGGAAGGTGAGCGGGTAGGTGTGCATCACGCCCACGAGCGCGATGCCGATGCCACCGATCACGGGCCCTATGGCGAGCAGCCACGCCAGCGAGCGGCGGTCGGAGAAGTGGCCGAAGAACGGCTGGATCACGGACGACGACACTGTGGCGGCGAGCACGAGCCCCGACGCCGCGGCGTACGAGTAGCCGCGCTGCGCCACTAGGAACGGGAGCAGCGCGGGCACGGCGCCCTGGCAGCTGTCCACGAGCATGTGGCCGAGCGCGAGCACTCCCATCCCGCGGCGGTCCACGGCGGTGCGCGTGGGCGCGGCCGGCGTCATGCCGCGGCGTTCTCGGTGTGGATCTCGCGCAGCCGGCCGCGCAGCTTGCGCTGCCGCGCCACGAGCTCCCGCTCGAGCCGCTCGAGCTCCTCCTTGCGGCCGCGCACGAGCTTGAGCTGCGTGCAGATGTGGGCGAGCGCCTGGTCGAGCAGCGCCCGCCTGTGGTCGACGTCGTCTGTCTCGTGGAACTCGCGGCGCAGCTCGGCCCGCGCCGCTTCGGCGGCCACGAGCTGGCTGAGCTCGTCGAGGCTCAGGTTGAGCAGGTCGCGCAGCCGGATGAGCTCCTTGAGGCGCTCGACGTCGGCATCGTCGTACAGGCGGCGCTTGCCCTGCTCGCGCTCCTCCGAAGCCGGAAGCAGCCCGATCTCCTCGTAGTAGCGGATGGTCCGCGGTGTGGTGCCGGTGAGCTCGGCCAGCTCGCCGATTCGCAGGCGGCGCTCGCTCACACCTCTGCCCCCGCGTGCTTGGGACGCATCATCGACACCACGGCGCCGACGAGCGACACGCCCGCGAGACACCACAGTGCGAGGTGCATGTTCGAAATGAACGGGTCGAGCTTGGCGCTCGACAGGCCGCTGGCAAGGCCGGAGAAGATCTTGAACATCACGGTCTTCGGCACCGCCGCCGTGAGCACCGCGATCACGAACGCGATCGAGATCACCGCTCCCGTGTTCTGGAGCATCACGCGCGCGCCCGCGGCGATGCCGCGCCTCGCCACGGGCACCACGCCCATCATGGCGGCGGTGTTCGGGCTGTTGAACATGCCCGATCCGATGCCCACGATGAAGAGCCACAGGCCGCTCTGCCAGTAGGGCGAGTCGATCTGGAGGGTGGTCATCAGCGCCAGCCCGACCGCTGTGACGACCATGCCCGCCGCAGCGAGCCCGCGCGAACCATGGCGGTCGGCCACGATGCCGGCGATCGGCGAGGAGATGAGCATCGCGATCGCCATCGGCGCGAGCTTCACGCCCGCGATGATCGGCGTGTCTCCCTGCGGGCCCTGGAAGTAGAAGACGAAGATGAAC
Organism: Thermoleophilaceae bacterium; assembly: GCA_036378175.1. Lineage (GTDB taxonomy): Bacteria > Actinomycetota > Thermoleophilia > Solirubrobacterales > Thermoleophilaceae > JAICJR01. The sequence continues at coordinate 25,216 of DASUWY010000005.1, read as the reverse complement.
ATCAGCGCGAAGCGCGACAGGCCGTTGATGAATGCCGCGCCGGACGCCGCGGCGAAGAGCTTGTTCCTGAAGATCGAGAGGTCGAGCATCGGCGCGCGCTGGCGCGTCTCGATGAGGACGAACAGCGGCAGCAGCACGGCGGCCGCGATCAGGCTCGCGATCACCGTGGTGTTGCTCCAGCCGGAGAGGCCGCCCTTCGAGATGCCCAGCACCAGGCCGGTGAGGCCGACCACGTAGACCGTCGTCCCGAGCAGGTCGAGCCGCCGCTCCGGGTCCGGGCTCGCGAGCTCGTGCAGCACCGCGGCGGCCCACAGGCTGCCGGCGATGCCGAGCGGCACGTTGAACCAGAACACCCAGTGCCAGGAGATCGCAACGAGCGCGCCGCCAAGCACCGGTCCAATCACGAGACCCACCGCGGCGACCATCGTGTTGGTGCCCATCGCGAGGCCAAGCTGCTCGCGCGGGAACGCGTCCGTGACGATGGCGGCCGAGTTCGCGAACAGGAACGCGCCGCCGATTCCCTGCAGGATTCGCCAGAGGATGAGCTCGGTGCCTCCCCCGGCGAAGCCGGCGCCGAGGGATGCGAGCGCGAACACGAGGAAGCCGCCCACGTAGGCCCTCTTTCGGCCGAACAGGTCGGCCAGCCGGCCCGCGGTGAGTACCAGCACGGTGCTGGCGATCATGTACACGAGGATCACCCACACGAGCTGCAAGAGCGACGTGCCGAGGCTGCGCTCGAGGTCGGGCAGCGCGATGATCAGCGTGCCCGAGTTGATGGTGGCGAGCAGCATGCCCAGGCTCGTGCAGGACAGCGCCCACCACTTGTAGTGCGGGTGCTCGGCGCCTACGCCGAGGCGCCTGCGGGCAGTGATGGCTGAGGTGTCGAGCAGTGCCATGAGTTTCTTACGTGAACGTAAGCTAGCACTCTGAGGACGGCTCGGCCAGGACCGATACCTTTAGCCGTCTCTTGTTTTGCAACGTGCGATGACCGGTAGGGGCCGCCCGCGCTCGATTCATGCCGCACTCGCGGCGGCGATGGTCGCTGCACTGCTCATGACCTCGCAGGCGGCCGCGCAGCCGGCCGTCCCAACGCTGATTCTCGGCGCCCATCAGTACCCGAGGCCATTCGGCCTCACCTACGTCTATGGCCACGCCGAGGTGCCGCCCACCGAGCCCCCCAGCGACGTGGCCGGCCAGACCGTGGTGCTCTACGCGAGCACCTTCCCGTTCACCGCGTGGACGCCGGTGGCGACGCTCACCACCGACTTCGAGGGCTACTTCACGTACCACCAGACGATCACGCAGAACACGACCTACCGCGCGATCTGGCAGACGGCCGCTCCGGTGCAGAGCAAGGACAGGCTCGTGAAGCTCCCGATGAAGCTGCAGCACTTCAGGGCAAGCCGGACGCGAGTGAAGCGCAAGAGCCTCGTGACCTTCACGGGCACCGGCGCCCCCGCCCATCCCGGCGCCACGATCGACCTTCAGCAGGCGGACCGCCACGGGCGCTTCAGGACCGTGTCCCACACGCTTTCGTCATCGGCCTCCACCTTCCGGCTGCGGCTGCGCGTGCGGCGCAGCGGCGTGTACCGCGCGCTGTTCCCCGGCGACGGGATGTTCGGGATCGCGGCGAGCCGCCCGGTCCGCGTGACCGTTCGCTAGGGCGACCGATGCTCGGGCGCCAGCCGCTCGGCCAGTTCGAGCGTGGCCGGTTCGAGCGGCGCCTCCTCGATCTCGTACCGCTCGCCCAGGTCGGCCAGCAGCGCGTTCTCCACCTCGAGGAGCGTGACCTCGGCAAGCTCGTCGGCCACGCTCCCCGCGGTTGACGGGTCGAACTCGAGACCGAGTGCCTCGTACACGGGCACGAGCGCAGCACGCACGCGTTCGCTGCCGTCCACCACGAGCACCCCGCCAAGGTGCCCCGCATTCTTGATGAGCTTCTGGCCGATCCCGGCGAGCTTCTTCTGGCCGCGCGCGTTCACGCTGTAGCCGCCGGGGCAGTACTCGCCCGGCACCTCCCCCACGCGCGCGTCGATCCCGACCCGCTTCAGCGCGCGCTCGATCCAGCCGGACGCCTCGTCGAAGCGTGGGTAGATGTGCGCCTGCGGCTCCTCGTCGGGGCGCGCGTGCGCGATCGCGAGGGTCTGCTCGTGGAAGATCGCGGCGCGGCCGCCGGCCAGGCGCTCGATCGCCGCGAACCCGGCGTCGCGCGCAGCCTTCACACCCTCCGCGTAGTTGGCGCTGGCCACGTCCTGGCGCCCGAACGCGACCATCGCGGGCGGGCGCGTGAGCCGCATCGTCTCGGGCTGCTCGCCGGCCGCGACACGCAACAGGATCGCGCGCGACACCGCGATGTCGAGCTCCGGGCTCTCGTGGAACGACTGCCGGTGCAGTCGCAGCTGCGGCTTGTTGTCCGTCCCGGCTACTTCGCGCTCGTATCCAGCTCGAGCGCGCACGAGTTCATGCAGTAGCGCTGGCCCGTGGGCGCCGGTCCATCCGGGAAGAGATGGCCGAGATGGCCGCCACACGTGCCGCACACCACCTCGGTGCGGACCATGCCGTGGCTGCGGTCCTCCACGAGCTCGATGTTGGCGCTCGCGGCGGGCTCGTAGAAGCTCGGCCATCCGGTGCCGGACTCGAACTTGGTGTCAGAGCTGAAGAGCTCGGCGCCACAGCCGGCGCAGCGGTACATGCCGTCTTCCTTGCTGTGCACGTCGCGGCCGGTGAACGGCGGCTCGGTGCCCTTGCGCCGCAGCACCTCGTACTGCTCGGGCGTGAGCTCGTCACGCCACTGCGCGTCCGACTTCTCGATCTTGGTGCCCATGGCTTTGATGCTAGCCATCGGGGAACGGCTGAACCGGGATCCCGTGGTCGGTCTCGCGCATCCCGAGCTCATAGGTCGCGCCCGCGCGCGTGTTCAGCACCACGTCCGGCTCGCCCTTGCGGCTCACGGTGAGCTCCATGTCCGCGATCGAGCAGTTCGCGGTGTTGTGCTCGGGCCCGGCCGGGTCGGCGTACACCCAGGCCACGAAGTTCTTCGCGTCGGATCCCACGGTGCCGCGCACGGTCACGTCTTCGCCCGGCAGGAGGAAGTCGCACCGCGTGGGCCGCTCGGTCACGCGCACCGAGCGCGTCCTCTCGATCCCGCCCAGCCGGTGGCGGCGGCCATCGATCGCGATCGCGCCGTTGCCCATCCAGGGCGTGGTGAGCGGACCGAGCTTGATGCGCCCCACGGCGGCGTCGATCCACGTGTCCTCTCCCCTGCCGTCGAAGCCGATGCCGTGCATCCACACCCAGCGCTCAGCATGCTCGGCGCCCCAGTTGTGGCCGACCATTCCCGGCCAGCGGTCGAGCTCGATCGTGCGCCCGCCCACCGCCACCGTGCCGCTGTAGAGAGCGGCGGGGTGCGGGCTGAGCGTCTTCGTGCGCGGCACCTTGGCGGTGTACATCCAGCCGCGCGGGAGGTGGAAGAGCGGCTCGGCGTCGCTCGTGTAGCGAAGGTCCCAGGTGGCCTCCCCGGCGGAGCCCTTCACCGCGCCCGGCCCGAACGTGGCGCTCGCGATCTCGATGAACGCGCCGTCGGGCAGCCGCAGGCCCGGCTCGGTCACCTTCACCGCCCACGGCGCGTCCGCATTCCCGTCGAAGAGCGTGAACCACAGCGAGCCGTTCGGTTGCCCGTTCGGCCGCTTGTGCACCGTGTAGCGGATCCACACGCCGAGCGGCTGCGACGGATGCGCCGCGCGCAGGTAGAAGCTCTCGTAGTGACCGGCTGTGGCGGGGACGTCGGTGAAGCGGGCGCGAGTCGGATCGTCCATCCGGCGCGCAGCCTAACGGGCGTGATACAACCGCCGCCGTGCCCGTCCTCGCGATCACAGGCGCCAGCACCGGAATAGGCGCCGCCACCGCGCACGCCGCGGTGAAGGCGGGCTGGCAGGTGGTGCTCGGCGCCCGCTCCGTGGACAAGCTCGAGGCCCTCGCCGAGGACCTCGGCGGCGAGGCGAACGCGCTCGCGATCCGCCTCGACGTGACCGACTGGGACGACCAGCGTGAATTCGTCCGCGCGGCCATCGAGGCGTACGGCCAGGTGGACGCCATGTTCGCCAACGCCGGCTTCGGCGCCAAGCGCGGCTTCCTCGAGGAGAGCGTGGAGCACTGGAGGTCGATGATCGACACGAACATCTATGGCTGCGCCCTCACGATCCGCGCCACCCTCCCCCACTTTCGCGAGCGCAACGCGGGGCACTTCCTGCTCACGAGCTCCGTGGCCGGCCGGGTGAACCTTCCCGGCTCGCTCTACTCGGCCACGAAGCACGCGGTCACCGCGATGGGCCATTCGCTCCGCGCCGAGGTGGCGGACAGCGGCATCCGGGTCACGTTGATCGAGCCTGGCGCGGTGGATACTCCCTTCTTCGAGAACGCGCCGGACACCGCCCTCGCGGCCGACGACGTGGCGCGCTCGGTGATGTTCGCCCTCACCCAGCCCGCGTCGGTGGAGATCAACGAGATCCTCATCCGGCCGGCGCGACAGGGCACCTAGTCACCCCTTCCGGGTGAGGTAGCTCGCCGATCCCTGGCGTAGCGTCGCCGGCATGGGACTTCTACGGCACCGCGACGACGGCCCGGGCGGCCACCGCTTCCAGATGCGCGAGAAGCTGCTCGCGATCGGCGACGACTTCTGGATCGAGGACGAGCAGGGCGACAAGGCCTACAAGGTGGACGGGAAGGCGATGCGCATCCGCGACACCTTTGTGCTCGAGGACCGCGATGGGCGCGAGGTCGCGAAGATCAAGGAGAAGAAGCTGAGCGTCCGCGACAAGATGACCGTGGAGCGCGGGGACCACAAGCTGGCCACCGTCCACAAGGCCCTCGTCGGGATTCGCGACCGCTATGACATCGATGTGGAGGGCGGCGAGGACCTGAAGGCGCGCGGCAACTTCCTTCAGCACGAGTACGAGATCAAACGGGACGGCGACGTGGTCGCCACCATCTCGAAGAAATGGTTCCGCGTGCGCGACAGCTACGGGATCGAGGTCGGGCCTGGCGAGGACGAGGCGTTGATCCTCGCGCTCACCGTCGCGATCGACGACATGGCTCGCGGCTGAAGCATCCGGTCTCCGAACTAGCGTTCGCTCCATGGGGCGCGTGATCGCGCATCTCGACATGGACGCGTTCTACGTGAGCGTTGAGTTGGCGCGCAGGCCCGAGCTCCGCGGGAAGCCGGTGGTGGTGGCGGGCAGTGGCGCCCGTGCCGTCGTCACCACGGCGAGCTACGAGGCGCGAAGGTTCGGCGTGTTCTCCGCCACGCCCGCCGCGTGGGCGCGGCGCCGCTGCCCCGACGCGATCTTCATCCCCCCGGACTTCGAGCACTACCGCGCGCGCTCGCGCGAGGTGATGGCGGTGCCGAGGGAGCAGATCGAGCGAGTGGAGATCGTCGGCCTCGACGAGGCGTACCTCGACCTCACGGGCATCGACCGCCCGAAGGCGGCCGCGCGCCGGGTGAAGGCGGAGATACAGGAACGCACCGGGCTCTGCTGCTCGATCGGCATCGGCCCCAACAAGCTGGTGGCGAAGATGGCGTCTGACGCGGAGAAGCCCGACGGTTTCGTGGTGCTGAGCCGGGAGATGGCGCTCGAGCGGTTCGGTCCCGAGCCGCCCGGACTCGTGCCCGGCATCGGGCCGAAGACGGCGGAGCGGCTCAAGCAGCGAGGCATCGAAACGCTCCGCCAGCTCGCCGAGACGCCGGACACGGCGCTTGCCGAGATGTTCGGAGGACGGCTTGGCCCGCACCTGGCCCGGCTCGCGCGTTTCGAGGACGAGCGCGACGTGGAGACGGTGCGGATCGCGAAGTCGGAATCCCGCGAGACCACCTTCGAGACGGACCTCCGCGGCCTCGCTGCCCTCGAGCCCGTACTCGAGAAGCTCACGCGGGAGCTGTGCGAGACGCTGGTGAAGCAGGAGCAGTCCGGTCGCACGATCGGCATCAAGGTCCGTCTCGACGACTTCTCCACGCACACGCGCGCGAAGAGCATCAGCGAGCCCACGAACCACCTCGGCACCGTGCTCGGCATCGCGCGGCAGCTCCTGCGGGACTTCAACCCCTCCCGCCCAGTGCGTCTACTCGGCGTGCGCGTGGCCGGGCTCGACGAGGGCCGCTCGCTCGCCGAGGCGGGGCAGCTGGAGCTCGCGGTCTAAGAGAAACCGAAGCCCGCGAAGAACTCGCCGTCGTGGGCGACACCGTGCCTACCGCTCATCGCCTGGCGCGTTTACGGCAGCAATAAAGGCTGATCCCGATGTGGCAGACAATGGAGTCGGATACCGACGGCAGAATCTGCCACCCCCTCCAGGGCCGCACTCGCCGAACTGGCAGACACCGACCGCGGTATCCACGGCCAGCATCTGCCATCTCGGCGGAAGCGGGATCTACCGCGTCGACCAGACCGTGCCGGTGGACGGGAAGTGGAGCCGCGCCTTCACCGCCGGCGTGAGGTCCCACTCGCGCCCGGCCACGTAGGGACCGCGGTCCACCACGCGAGCCGTAACCGTGTGGCCGTGGTAGTGGAATGTCACGCGCGTCCCGCAGGGGAGCGTCTTGTTGGCCACGCCGAGCGTGCCGGCGCCGAGCGTTCCGCCGCAGGCGGTGCGGCCACCCATGAAGCCCGGGCCGTACCAGGACGCCACCGTCTGGCGGTAGACCGTGACCTTGCCTCGGGTGTGCACCGCGGCCGTATTCAGCGTCGTGCTCGACGACGCCGCCACCGGTCCCACCAGCCGCACCCTCATCCGGTAACGGCCGAGGCCGTGCGGACGGAAGCTCGCATGGAAGCGGCCGCGCGCACCCGTCCGGGTGCGGGCGACCGTGTGCCAGCCGTGGCCCTTGTCCACCTGCAGGAGGACGCGGCGGCCCGCCTGCCCGGTGAGCAGAACGCCCGCCACGGGCACGCGCCCGCCGTAAAGGACGTTCTTCCTCTTGAAGTTGGCGTGCAGCGGCTGCGGCGGAGAGGCCGGAGCCGGAGCATCTGCCTTTGCCGGCGTGGCAGCCGCCACGATGCCCACCGAGGCCATCGCGGCCGTGCCGGATGCGATGGCACCCACGCCGACACTGCGCATTCGCGCAGCGGTATCGAGCTGCATTCATTCCCTTTCTCAGCCCTTCCCACGGCGCATGGCCGCAGGCGCGCGCCGCAGCGCGCAAGACCGGAGATCCGGTCGGATTCGCCCCGTTCCAGCCCGGGCCCCTAGCGCCCGGGTTAGAGGCGGTCCTGCCCTCTACCTGCGGTGTCTAATAAGCAGGCAGACGGCGCGGGCCGTTCGAAACAACTGTTCCGAGGGTTCCCACTACTGCCGCGAGCGTATGTGATCCGCATCACACAAAAAGGCTTCTTTGTTAAGCCTTTAAGCGGTGCGTTCGGCCACATCGGCCGCCGCGGGCGGCGCTGGGAGCGGCGCGTTCGGCGTCCGCGCGATGCACAGCGCCAGGAGAACGGCCGCGAGCGCGGGCTGTCCGCGCCGCAGCTCGGAGGTCCCGCCCAGCATCTCCATCACCTCGAGGGCCGCGAGCACCGAGCGGCACACCTCTGACTCCTCGGCCTCGTCTCCCACCTCGCACGCCAGCCGCGCCAGCGAGATCGCCTCCCCGGCGAGCTGCTCGATCCCGGCGAAGGCCCCGCCCATCGCGAACACGAGCGACGTCGCCACGCGCTCGAGCAGCAGGTCCGACTCGGTGATCGCCGTGCCGGGTGGCGGCCCGAGATCCTCCGCGGGCTCGCCCGCGAGCAGGCGCTCGATCTGCCCGCCGAGCACGGAGCGCAGCTGCTCGTCGCCGAGGCCCGCCTGGAGCGCGGTGCGCACGCACAGGGTGACGCTCAGCACCGGGCGGCCGTAGGGAGCGTCGCTGCCGTAGAGGATCTGCCCGGGCGGCACGAGCGAGAACAGCGTGATCAGATCCGCCGGGTTCCACCACGAGGTGTCGAAGAAGAGGTTGGGCAGCTCGAGCGCGCTGCGCCAGATCCAGGCGAGATCGCAAATGCCGGCGTGGGCGAGGATCACGTTTGTGCCCGGGTGGCGCTCGGCGTGCTGCACCACGTGCTTGCCGAGCGCCGGGATCCCGCGCCCGGCGTGGATCAGCATCGGCACGCCGCGCTCCTCGGCGATGGCGAAGAGCTCGCCCACCTGCGGGTGGTCCAGCGTGAACTCCTCGGCGCGCGGGTGCAGCTTGATCCCGCGCGCGCCGGCGTCGAGCGCGCGGCGCGCCTCGCCCGGAGCGTCGCTGTGTGGGTCCACGCGGCAGAAAGGGACGAGTCTCCCGCCGCTCCGTTCGGCCTCGGCGAGCACCCGGTCGTTCGCCTCCCGGTAGCCGTCCGGCTCGTGCATCGTGAAGAAGACCGCGCGGGCGTCAACCGAGTCGAGCATCTCGGTGAGCTCCTCGAGGCTCGCCTTCATGCCGTCCGGGTCGTTGAAGCCGGTGTGCGTGTGCGCGTCGAACAGCGGGACGTCGCGAAGCTCGCCGAGCGTCGCGTCCATCCACGGGCGGAGGAGCTCTTGGGGATTCACGCGGCGAAGCGTAGAGTAGGCGCGCGCCATGGCCGAAGGGCGGCTCACAGGTCTCGACTCTTCGTTCCTCCACCTGGAGAACGGCGGCGCGCATATGCACGTGGCGGCGGTGATGCTGTTCGACGGTGAGCCGCCCGAGTACGAGGAGCTGATGGAGGCCACCGAGGCGCGCCTTCACCTGGTGCCGCGCTATCGCCAGAAGCTGGCATTCGTGCCGCTCGGGCAGGGCCGCCCGCGCTGGATAGACGACCCGCACTTCAACCTCCGTTACCACATCCGCCGCACCTCGCTCCCGAGCCCCGGCAGTGAGGACCAGCTCCGCGCGCTTGCCGGGCGCGTGTTCTCACAGCCGCTCGACCGCGACAAGCCGCTGTGGGAGATGTGGCTCGTGGAGGGCGTTGAGCCCGGGCCGGAGGGATCTCGCTTCGCGGTTCTCAGCAAGACCCACCATGCGCTCGTGGACGGCATCTCGGGCGTGGACATCGTGAGCGTGCTCTTCGATGCGTCCCCCGAGCCCGCCGCGCCGCCGGACATGCTGTCGCACTGGAGTCCGAGGCCCGAGCCCTCGAGCGCCCAGTTGCTGGCCGAGGCGCTGGTAGAGCGGGCCACAGTGCCTCGCGAGGCCGCGCGCTCGCTGCGGGCCCTGTTCCGCGGCCCGCGGCGCGTGATTGGGAAGCTCGGCGAGGAGGCGGTGGGCCTCGGCGCGCTGGCGTGGGCGGGCCTCCGGCCCCCGCCCCACTCTCCGTACAACACGGGGATCGGCCCGCACCGCCGCTTCGCGTGGGTGAGAGCCTCGCTCGGTGACGTGAAGGCGATCAAGGACTCGCTCGGCGGCACGGTGAACGACGTTGTGCTGGCCACCGTGGCGGGAGCGCTCGGCCGCCACATGCGGCGGCGCGGCGTGGAGCCGCGGGTTCCGCTGCGGGCGATGGTGCCCGTGAGCGTGCGCCTGGACGAGGAGCGCGGGAGCCTCGGCAACCGTGTGGCCGCGATGATGGCGCCGCTGCCCGTGGCGGAGCTCGACGCGCGGCGCCGCCTTGCGGCCATCGCCGCGGCGATGCAGGGCATCAAGCGCTCCGGCCAGGCGATCGGCGCGCAGGTTCTCACCGAGCTCACCGGCTTCGCCCCGCCCACCCTGATGGCCCAGGGTTCGCGCCTCGTGTCCACCGAGCGCTTCTTCAACCTGGTCGTGACGAACGTGCCGGGGCCGCAGTACCCCCTCTACCTCCTTGGCCGCGAGCTCCGCGAGATCTATCCGATGGTGCCGCTCGCGAAGGGACAGGCGCTCGGCATCGCGATCATGAGCTACAACGGCCGCATGAACTTCGGCCTCCTGGGCGACTGGGACGCGATGTCAGATCTCCCGGACCTGGCGGACGACCTGCAGGCCTCACTGGAAGACCTGGCTGCCGCGGCCGGAGTCGAGCTGACCGGCCCGCCGCCTGCGACCCTGCGACCTGCCACCCGCGACCGCCGCAAACGCGTCCCCACCTAGCGAATATCCTCAGCCTGAGGCACGATGTGACGGGAGCGTCACTTTTCTACTCGAAGGACTGAGAACAGATGCATGAGCGAGTACTGGCCGCCGCGCGCGAACTGGGCCTGGAAGTTGACATGACCAAGTTCGAGCGCCCCACCCGGACGGTGAACGAGGCCGCGGCGGCCGTGGGCTGCGAGCCCGCGCAGATCGCAAAGTCGATCGTGTTCGTGGCAGATGGCGATCCGGTGGTGGTGGTGGCGAGCGGCGCCCGCCGCATCGACCCGGATGCGCTCTGCCACGTGCTCGACTGCGCCGAGGCGCGCCCTGCCACGCCGGAAGAGGTGCGGGCGGCCACCGGGTTCTCCCCCGGCGGCGTGCCCCCGTTCTCCCACGGGCTGCCCGTGGTGATCGACCAGGCGCTGATCGACGAGGGCCACGTGTGGGCCGCCGGCGGCGACGGCAACACCGTGTTCGAGGTGGACGCGGGCCAGCTAGCCGAGCGCACCGGGGCCACGGTGGCGCCGGTAGGAGCCAGCTCCTAGCTTCTCCATCCGTACAAACACCTTCGCCCGAACTCTGTACAGCGGGCGAAAGACAGCGGGATCCGCGCGACCGACCATTCGGGCTAGGTCCGTCGCAAGGAAAGGAACCCGCTTGCCTAGCTTTCCCGATTCAGTAACGGCCATCGAGTCGATGTGGGTGATGGTGGCCGCCATCCTCGTGTTCTTCATGCAGGCGGGCTTCCTGCTGCTCGAGATCGGCTTCTCGCGCATGAAGAACGCCGGCACGATCGTGCCGAAGGTGATCGCGAACCTGTCGATCGCCTCGCTGGGCTACTGGGCGGTGGGCTTCGCGCTCGCGTTCGGGGGCTCCGGCTGGTTCGCCGGCACGCACGGCACCTTCCTCAACACCAGCAACAACGCGCTCTTCCCGGCGATCGCCTTCTCGCACGCCACGGTCGCCTCCAAGTGGTTCTTCGAGTTCGTGTTCTGTGCCGTGTCGCTCGCGATCGTGTGGGGCACCACGATCGAGCGCATCAAGTTCGGGGCGTACCTGATCTACGCCGTGATCTTCTCGACGCTGATCTACCCGATCGTGTCGCACTGGATCTTCGGCGGTGGCTGGCTCGCGAAGAACATCGGGATGCAGGACTTCGCCGGCTCCACGGTGGTGCACCTCATCGGCGCCACGGGCGCGTTCGCGGCGCTGCTTCTGCTCGGCCCGCGTCAGGGCAAGTACGGCCGCGACGGAAAACCGAACGTGATCCCGGGCCACTCGATGCCGTTCGTGGGCCTGGCGGTGCTGATCCTGTGGTTCGGCTGGTTCGGCTTCAACCCGGGGTCGACCCTCGGGGCGATCGGTGGCCGCTTCGCCGAGGTGGCGATCGTCACGAACATCGCCGCCGCCGCCGGCGTGCTGGGCGCGATGCTCACGATCTACCTGATCACGCGCACGTTCGACATCGGCATGACCGGCAACGGCGCGATCGCGGCGCTGGTGGCGATCACCGCCCCGTCGGGCTACGTCAACTACTGGGCGGCGCCGATCATCGGCTTCGTGGCCGGCGTGATCGTCGTGCTCTGCGTGATCGCGATCGACAAGAAGCTCGACGACCCGGTGGGCGCGCTCTCGGCGCACGGCGTGGCGGGCGTGTGGGGCACGCTCTCGTGCGGCATCTTCACGGCGCCGGCCCTCGCGAAGCTCAACGGCGTGGGGCACGGCGGGCTCGTGTACACGGGCTCGTTCCACCAGCTCGGCGCCCAGGCGCTCGGCGTGACCGCCGCGTTCGTGTCCGTGTTCGCGGTCTCGTTCCTCGTCTTCTTCGTGATCAAGGCCACCTACGGCCTGCGCGTGAAGCCCGAGGAGGAGCGCTACGGCCTCGACATCGTGGAGCACGGCATGTGGGGCTACCCCGAGCAGTTCATGCCGGTGCCGGGCTCGGAGTACCACCCGCCCGCACCGCCGGCGCAGCGGCCGAGGCCGCGACCGGTTCCCATCGGCCTAGGTCAGGAGGCGTAGATGAAGAAGATCGAGGCGATCATCCGCGCCGAGCGTCTCCAGCACGTGCAGGACGCGCTCGACGAGCTCGGCGTGTCCGGCCTCACCGTCACAGAGGTGATGGGCTGCGGCCGGCAGAAGGGCTACACCGAGCAGTACCGCGGCTCGCGGGCCAACATCTCGCTGCTGCCGAAGCTGAAGGTGGAGTCGGTGGTGTCGGACACGCTGGTGGACCGGGCGGTGGACGCGATCGTGGGCGGCGCCTACACGGGCGAGACCGGCGACGGCCGCGTGTTCGTGTACGACGTGGAGCAGGCCATCCGGATCCGCACCGGCGAGCGCGGCGAGGACACCGTGCGCCACGAGACGCCGGTGGGCTGGGGTTACTGAGCTGCGCCCGGCGGGACGCATCTGGCGCTGGATCCGCGCCGTGATCGCCGACCGCGGCGAGCACGAGCCCGTGCCGATCTTCCTCGAGAAGGGTGGCGAGGAGGACAGCTACAGCTTCCGGCTCGGGCTGCGCGCGGGCATCGGCGGGCACGACACCGCCCGCATCCCGGTGGGCAAGCGCATCAACCCGGACCCGCACCCGGTGCTGAAGGAAATCCACCACTGCGAGGTGGCCGGCCGCGTGCTCGAGGCCGCCAACGTCTACGCGCTGCGCGAGAAGGTGGCCCAGCTGCTCGACTCGATCGCCCCCTCGCGCTCCCTCCCGCTCGCCTACTTCCGCGTTCCGGCCATGGACTACGTGGTGCCGGTGTACGAGGACGACGGCCACATCGTCTCCCCTGTGATCGGAGGTCCCAACCTGAAGTCGCGCGACCTCGCCGGCATCCGCAGCGAGGTGTGCCGCTACCTCGTGAGCACCGGCTATGTGAACGACGCCGAGGAGGTGACCGTGGGCGTGCTGCGCCCGAGCGATCTCAGCCTGGTGGCGCCGGCCGCGATCATCCGCTCGCTGGCCGATCCGGCGATGTGGATCCCCACCGTGGAGGGCACGTCGGCGGAGGGGCCGGTCGTGGGCGTACTCGGCCACGCCGCCCAGCTGCGGCCCGCTGAGCGCCGCCGCGCGGGCGCGGGTCCGGCAGCCCAGGACACCGCTCCCGCGGCGCCCGAGGTGATCTCGCTGATCCGCTTCGTGCGCGCGGAGCTCGAGCGCATGCGCTCGAACACCGATCCTGACGCGCTGTACGCCTGCGAGGTTCGCCCCGAGATCTGGGCGGCCGCCGAGTGCCGCACCGAGGATGCGGGCTCGCGGCTCGTGGCCTACCTCGACGACGGCGAGTCCACGCGGCTCGAGCTGAACGTGCGCCGCACCGGCGCGGGCGACGTGGCCGTAGCGCTCGAGGACCGCCACATCAACGTCTTCCTGGCCCATGGCGAGAACGCGCTGGCCCGGCAGGTGGGCAGCTACCTGGCCGCCGCCGGCTTCCTGCGCTTCGCCGACGAGGTCGAGATACACGCTGCCGCGGCGCCCCGCGCCGAGCGGCTCGAGACGGACTCCATCTGGACACACCCCGAGGAGGTTCATTCCACATGGTCGTAGCCATCATCGTCGTCGCATCCGTGCTGGCGGCGGCGCTTCTCATCGCATTCGCGGTGTGGGCGCACCAGTACACGAAGGTCGGCCCCAACGAGGTGCTGATCATCTCGGGCCGCAAGGGCCGCGGAGACGATCACGGCTACCGGATCGTGAGGGGCGGCGGCACCTACGTCAGGCCGTTCAAGGAGAAGGTGCAGCGGATGTCGCTCGAGCTGATGCAGTTCGACGTCCGCACGGCGGAGACGTACACCGTGCACGGCGTGCCGGTGGCGATCGACGGCGTGTGCATGGTGAAGATCGACGGCTCCCCCGGCGGGATCGAGCGCGCAGCGCAGCAGTTCCTCTCGCGCGGGCCCGACGACATCGTGCGCACCGCTCTGCAGGCTGTGGAGGGACACATGCGAGCCGCGGTGGGCGGCCTCTCGATCGAGGACATCTACCGCGAGCGGCAGAAGCTCGTGGCCGCCGTGCGCGAGCTGGCGGAGCCGGACCTCGAGCGCATGGGCCTCGAGATCGTCTCGCTCACCGTGCGCAACGTCGGTGACAAGCAGGGCTACCTCGAGGCGCTCGGGCGGCCGCGCACAGCGCAGGTGAAGCGCGACGCGATCCGCGGCGAGGCCGAAGCGGAGCGCGAGGCGAAGGCCGCCCGCTACGAGGCGGACCTCGCGATCGAGAAGTCTCGCCGCGACTACGAGACCGAGCGCGCCGCCTACAAGGCCGAGGGCAAGCGCGCGGCCGCCGAGGCGGACCTCTCCTACGACCTCCAGCGCGCGATCACGCGCCAGCAGGTGCGCGCGGAGGAGCTGAAGGTGGAGATCGTGGAGCGCCAGAAGGCGATCGAGCTGATGCAGGCCGAGGTGGAGCGGCGCAGGCGCGAGCTGGAGGCCGAGATCGTGGAGCCGGCCCTCGCGCGGGCCCGGGAGATCGCCGCGGTGTCCGAGGCTCAGCGCGAGGAGGCCGCGGCGCTGGGCGCGGGCGAGGCTGACGCCATGAGGCTCAAGGGCCTCGCCGAGGCCGAGGCAATGGCCGCCAAGGCCAAGAGCTGGGGCGACTACAACGAGGCCGCGATCACCGACCGCGTGCTCGAGATCCTGCCCGAGCTCGCGGCCGCCGTGTCCGCGCCGCTGGCGCGCACAGACAAGATCGTGATGATCGGGTCGAACGGCAGCTCCGGCGCCTCAAAGATCACAAAGGACGTGACCACCGTCATGTCCGAGCTGCCCGCCGTGCTCGAGGCCCTCACCGGGATGAAGCTCGAGGACCTCGCCAAGCGGATCCCGAAGGTGGCAAATGGACATGACGCCGTGGAGGCCGACGCCGAGGAGCTGGCATGACGCCGCTCACCGTCGAGCGCTTCGTGGGCGGGCGCAGCGTGGAGGTGAAGGACGTGCTCGCGCTCGCCCAGGAGCACGGCGTTCGGATGGTGGACTTCAAGTTCACCGACCTGCCGGGCACCTGGCAGCACCTCGGCCTCTCGATCCACTCGCTGGACGAGGACGCGTTCACCGAGGGACTCGGCTTCGACGGCTCGTCGATCCGCGGCTTCCAGGAGATCTCCGACTCGGACATGGTGCTCGTGCCGGATGCCTCGAGCGCGCTGATCGACCCGTTCCACGAGCAGAGGACGCTCTCGATCATCTGCGACGTGATCGACCCGATCACCCGCCAGCCGTATTCGCGTGACCCGCGCTACGTGGCGATGAAGGCCGAGCGTCACCTCGCGGCCACGGGCATCGCGGACACCTGCTTCATGGGCCCCGAGGCCGAGTTCTTCATCTTCGACCACGTGGCCTTCGACCAGCGGGCCCACACCGCGTTCTACGAGGTGGACTCGAGCGAGGCCTACTGGAACATGGGCCGCGGCTTCGGCAGCGACGCCGTGAACCGCAACGGGGACTCGAACCTCGGCTACAAGATCCGCTCGCAGCAGGGCTACTTCCCCAGTGCGCCGTCGGACACCCACGGCGACCTTCGCGCCCGCATGGTCACCGAGCTCGAGGCCATGGGCGTGCGCTGCGAGTTCCACCACCACGAGGTGGGCTCGGCCGGCCAGGCGGAGATCAACGTGCGGTTCAACACCCTGCTCCGGATGGCTGACCAGATCCAGCTCCAGAAGTACGTGATCAAGAACGTGGCCGCGCAGGCGGGCAAGACGGCCACCTTCATGCCCAAGCCACTGTTCGAGGAGAACGGCTCGGGCATGCACGTGCATCAGTCGCTCTCGAAGGGCGGCGAGAACGTGATGTACGACTTCAACGGCTACGCACAGCTCTCGCGCGAGGCGCTCAACTACATCGGCGGCATCCTCAAGCACGGACGGGCCCTGATGGCGTTCTGCGCCCCCACCACCAACTCGTACCGCCGGCTCGTGCCGGGCTACGAGGCGCCGGTGAACCTCGTGTATTCGCAGCGAAATCGCTCAGCTGCGGTGCGGATTCCGGTCTATTCCGCCTCGCCCAAGGCCAAGCGGCTCGAGTTCCGGCCTCCGGATCCCACCGCCAACCCGTATCTGGCGTTCTCGGCGCTCCTGATGGCGGGCCTCGACGGGATCCAGAACCGGATCGACCCGGGCCAGCCGGTGGATGTGGACCTCTTCGAGCTGTCCGAGGAGGAGCTCCGGGAGATCCACCACGTGCCCGGTTCGCTGGACGAGGCCTTGGACGCCTTGGAGGAAGATCACGACTTTCTGCTCCAGGGCGGCGTGTTCACCGAGGACCTGATCGAGACCTGGATCGCCTACAAGCGCAAGAACGAGGCGGACGCAGTGAGATTGCGGCCTCACCCCTGGGAATTCGCCCTCTACTACGACGCCTGATGTAACCCGTCGCTTAGGGGGTTTTGGCCCGCAACTCGCCGGGAACCAAAACCACTGTGACAGGGGAGCGAGACATGCTGGAGCTGCGCCCGGATCCCGCGGAGCTGTCGCGGATGAGGCAGTTCATCCGTCGGCGGGCCAAGGAGCACGGGCTCGACGACGGCGAGGCATTCCAGGCCCAGCTGGTGGCCACCGAGGCTGTGACGAACGCGATGCGCCACGGCAGCGCGGGCGGCCGCAGGCCGATCTCCGTGACCTGCGTCTGGCGCAACGAGGGGCTCACCATCGAGGTGGGCGATCGCGGGCGGTTCCATCACCGCGAGGCGGTGGAGCCGGACCGGGAAGCCACCGGCGGACGGGGACTTGGCCTGATCGAGCGGCTCACGCGCCAATTCGAGCTCGAGACGAGCGACAGCGGCACCAAGCTTCGGATGCTGGTCGGCGCGGACGCCGCTTAACAGCTCGCCATACTGCAAGCCATGAGCGACGCACTCTTGAGAGTCGCCCTGGCGCAGATCAACACCACCGTCGGTGACCTCGACGGCAACGCCGCGAAGGTCCGCGAGGGGATCGCGCGCGCCCGCGACGAGGGCGCCCAGCTCGTGGTGTTCCCCGAGCTCACCCTCACGGGCTACCCGCCGGAGGACCTGCTGCTGAAGACTCACTTCCTCGACGCCGCTCAGGCCACGCTGCTCGAGCTCGCCGAGGACGCGGAGGACGTGGTGGCGCTCGTGGGCTATCCGGAGCGCTCGGACGACGTCTACAACGCGGCGGCGGTGCTCGCGGACGGCGCGGTGGCGGCGGTGTACCGCAAGGTCTATCTCCCGAACTACAGCGTCTTTGACGAGCAGCGTTACTTCCAATCGGGCGACCACGGCGGCCTGATCGAGCTGAACGGGGTGCCGATCGGGCTCACGATCTGCGAGGACATCTGGGAACCCGGCCCGCCGGCCACGGACGAGGCGCTCGCGGGCGCGCGCGTGATCGTGAACCTGTCGGCTTCCCCGTACCACGCCGGCAAGGGCTCCGAGCGCGAGGCGATGCTGGTTCAGAGGGCGCGCGACAGCAACGTGGCCGTGCTCTTCTGCAACCTCGTGGGCGGGCAGGACGAGCTCGTGTTCGACGGCCACAGCGTGGCCATCGACGTGGATGGCGAGATTCTGGCCCGCGCCCCCCAGTTCGAGGAGGCATTCACGGTCTGCACGCTCGATCCCTCGGCGATCTTCGCCCGCAGGCTTCAGGACGCGCGGCACCGTCCGGCGGTGCGCCGCCTGCAAACGGGCAGGGACGTTCCCACCCTCGCGCGGCTCGAGGTGCCGCCCGCCACGGCGCGCGAGGTGGCGGGCAACGTGAAGCCCGTGCTTGCGCCGGAGGAGGAGCTCTACCGGGCGCTCGAGCTGGGCGTGCGCGACTACGTGGACAAGAACGGCTTCAAGCGCGTGGTGGTGGCGCTGTCCGGCGGGATCGACTCGGCGCTCGTGGCGCTGATCGCCGTGGACGCGCTCGGCCCAGAGCGCGTGACGTTCGTCTCCATGCCCTCCCCCTACTCGTCCGAGGGCACGAAGTCCGACGCCCGGGCGATCGCCGAGAACCTCGGCGCGCAGTTCCTCGAGCTCGGCATCGAGGAGGCGATGCAGGGGTTCGACCGGCTGCTCGAGCCCGCCTTCAACGGCGCGGAGCCGGACATCACGGAGGAGAACCTGCAGGCCCGCATCCGCGGCAACATCGTGATGGCGCTGTCGAACAAGTTCGGCTGGCTGGTGCTCACCACCGGGAACAAGTCCGAGATGTCGGTTGGCTACGCCACGCTCTACGGCGACATGGCAGGCGGCTTCGCGGTGCTGAAGGACGTCTTCAAGAACGACGTGTACCGCCTGGTGCGGTGGCGCAACGAGAGCGAGGGGCGCGAGCTCGTGCCCGGCTCGGTGCTCGATCGCGCGCCATCCGCGGAGTTGCGCTACGAGCAGCGCGACGAGGACTCGCTCCCGCCCTATGACGTGCTCGACCCGATCCTCGAGCACTACGTCGAGCAGGACCTCGACGCCGAGGAGATCGAGCGCCAGGGCTTCTCGCGCGAGGACGTGGAGAAGGTGGTCCGATTGGTGGACCTCGCGGAGTACAAGCGCCGGCAGGCGCCCCCGGGCGTCCGCGTGTCCACGAAGGCCTTCGGGCGCGACCGGCGCCTGCCGATCACCAACCGCTTCCGCGGCAGCTAGGCCGTCGCGGTACCCACCTCCGCCGTGCAGAACGCGCAGCGGCGCGCGGCCACCGGGATCTCGCTGAGGCACTCCGGGCAGGGCCTCACCGTCTCGTCCACCGGCGGCTCGGTCCGGCGCCGCTTCATAAGCGCGTTCACCGGCACCACCACGAGGTAGAAGACGGCGGCCGCCACTGTCAGGAACGTGATCAACGCGTTGATGAAGCTCCCGTACCTGAACGTGCTGTGGTGGATCGTGAAGGTGAGGTTGGAGAAGTCCGGCTTGCCGAAGATCGCGGCGATGAGCGGGGTGAGGAGGTCCGCCACCAGAGCCGCGACCACCGCGGTGAACGCGGTACCCACAACCACCGCCACGGCCAGATCGACGACGTTTCCGCGTAGCAGGAACTCCTTGAAGTCCTTCAGCATGTTGCCCTCCGTACCGGTTGCGGACTGCTTCCGGTGCGAGCCTAACCCCGCGGTGGGCGGATAGCGATCGTCACGCGCGAGAGGGCGCAGAGCTTGCCCTCCTCGTTAGTGAACTCGCACTCCCACACCCAGGTGGTGCGGCCCCTGTGGCGGGCACGGCAGTGGGCGTAGACGGTGCCCTCGGTGACCGGGCGGAGGAAGCTCGTGTCGTTCTGCTGGCCGCTCACGATCACGCCCTCCGCCTGGCGTGCCATCCACGTGCCCGCTGAGCAGAGGCCCTCCGCCATGGCCGCGTACACGCCGCCGTGCACCAGTCCGAGCTCCTGCTTCACCCGGTCCGTGACCGGCACGAGCCCCTTCACAAAGCCATCGCCGTGCTCCGTCAGCTCGATGCCGAGGGTGGTGTGGAGGGTCTCCTTCGGAAAGTCTTCGCCGGGAAGCACGCGCGGCAGGGTACCCTTCCTCCCTGCTCATGGCCACTTTCGACCAGCTTCCAGCGGAGCAAAGGGCCATTCTCGAGCTTGTCGTGGGACGGGGACAGACCTACGACGAGCTGTCGGGGATGCTCGGAATGCCCGCCGCCCGCGTTCGCGATCTCGCGCGCGAGGCGCTTGGCGACCTCGCGCCGGCCACGGCCGCACGTGTGGATCCGCAGTGGCGCGGACAGATCGCGGACTACGTGCTGGGGCAGCAGACCGGGCCGGAGGCCACCGCGACCAGGAGCCATTTGGGGCGCTCGGAGCCGGCGCGCGCGTGGGCCTACTCGCTGCTCGACTCGCTGGGGCATCTGTATCCGAATGGGGGGATGCCTGAGGTGCCGGAGGCGGCTGGGGAGCCGGCGCCTGCTGCGGCGCCCGAGCCTGCGGCGCCTCCTGTGGCGGCTGCGGCGCCTCCTGTGGCGGCTGCGCCGCCCAGGTCGGAGGCCGGAGGTCGGAGGCCGGAGGTTCGGCGGTCGGGTGGGGCTCTCTCCCCTGCTGCTCAGGCCATTGTTCGGCGGCGGCGGATCATCGGCGCTGCCGTCGGCCTCGCCGTCATCGTTGTGGCGATCCTCGCCATTGCCGGCGTGTTCAGTGGTGGGGGTGGCAACGACTCCGGCGCTTCCACCACCGCGGCCAATGGCACTACGGGTGGTACTCCCACGAAGTTCCTCAAGGAGGGTGTGCTGCGGGCGGCCAGCGGCGAGCAGGGCACGGGGATCGCCGTGATCCTCCAGCAGGGCAATCAGGTCCAACTCGTGGTTCAGGCCACCAAGCTGCAGCCCACCGACCGCCAGACGGCGTACGAGGTGTGGCTCTACAACTCGTCGAGCGACGCCGCTCCGCTCGGGGCCCAGTTCACGGACCAGCAGGGCAACCTCCAGGGCCGCGGCAGCCTTCCGGGCAACTGGCAGAACTTCAAGTACGTCGTGCTGTCCCGCGAGAAGGTGGGGACCAATCCGAAGTCGCCCTCCGGGATCGTCCTGCGAGCGACCATGACCGCCGTGCCCACCAAGGGCACGACGGGTGGCAGCGGCACCACGGGCGGCTAGCCGGGCGCCCGCCTCGCGAGCGCCGCAAGCAGCACGGCCACCGCGGCCACGCCCGCAAGCGCCGCTCTGAGCGATGTCGCGTTCGCCGCGAGTCCCACCGCCGCGGGCCCGAAGACGAAGCCGAGATAGGCCACGGTGGTGACCACCGACACCGCGCTGCCACGCCGCTCGGCCGTGGACAGGCGGCCTCCCATGACGATCAGCGTGGGCGCGCATATGGAGATGCCGAGCCCGGCCACCAGGATCCCGGCCAGGGCAGTGGGGGTCGAACCTGCGAGAGCGGCCAGCGCGCTGCCGCCCGCGGCAATCACCGCGGCGAGCGCGAGCAGGACGCGCTCGGATCCGCTCAGCCGCTGCCCCCCGATCCGCCCGGTGGCCATCGCGGCCGCCAGCAGCGCTGGAGCAGCGGCCGACACCGCCGCGCCGGCGCCCAGCGTGGATTGGAGATGCACCGCGCCCCAGCTCTGCCACGCGCCTTCGACGAAGAACGCGAGCGCGCACAGTCCGCCCAGCACAAGCAGCGGGCGCGGCGCCCTCAGCAGCTCGCGCAGGTCCGGCGTCTCCTCCGCGCCGCGAGGTGCGGCGCTGAGGACGGCCGCCGCGGCCGCGGCGGCGAGCACCACCCCCGCCGTCACCCCGAACACCACCGCCGGACCCGCCCCGGCGGCCCGTAATCCGCCGGTGGCGAGGCTGGCGATCACGGCCGCAAGCGAGAACATGCCGTGGGCGAGGCGCAGCACCGGCCGCCCCACGGCCTCCGAGCGCACGCCCTCGGCGTTGATGGCCACGTCGAGCGACCCTGACGACGCTCCGAGGAGCAGCAGCACTCCCGCCAGGGCTGCCGGCGACGTGGCCAGCGCGGGCAGGAAGCCGCAGACGGCAAACACCGCCGCGATGCCGGGCAGAACGCCGCGCCCGCCGCGATCCACGAGCACGCCCGCACCACGCATCGCCACGAGCGCGCCCGCTCCGATGCAGAACAGCGCGGCTCCGAGCGCGGCGTCGCTCGCGCCCGCGTGGGACTGAACGGCCGGCAGCTCGGCGCCCCAGCTTCCCCAGAAGATGCCAAGGGCCGCGAAGCCCACGAGCGCCCTTGCCCGGCCGGTTGCCGTGGCAACCTGCACAGAATCAGCTTTGCAGGCCCGGCTCCGGCAGCAGCTTGCCGGGGTTCATGATGCCCAGCGGGTCGAGCCGTGCCTTCGCGGCACGCAGCACGTCGAGGCCCAGCTCCCCCACCTCCGCCTCCATCCAGCGCGTGTGGTCGCGGCCGACCGCGTGGTGATGTGTGATCGTGCCGCCGTGCGCGACGATCGCGTCGCCGGCCGCGGTCTTCGCCGCTTGCCACTGCTCGATCTCGGCACCCTCCTCCTGGGCCGCGATGAACGTGTAGTAGAGGGAGGCGCCCGTGCGGTAGAGGTGCGACACGTGGCACATCACGAGCGGCGGTGTGCCGTGCGAGGCGAGCGCGTCGCGCAGCGCGTCTCCCACGGCGCTGTACAGGTTGGCGAGGTTGGTCCAGCTCGTGGCGGTTTCGAGCGTCTCGACCATCACACCGCGGTCGAGCAGGGCATCGCGCAGGTACGGGCCGTGGTAGCGGCTGCGGAGCCAGGCACGGCCCGGCGCCTTGCCGAGCGCGAGCTTGCCCCCGCGGCCCAGCACGCTGCGGGCGTGCGCTTGGCGGAGCGCGACAGTGAGCTCGTCGCCCTCGAAGCCCACGATCGCGATGCAGCCCTGGTCGTGGCCGCGCAGGCGCAGATAGGCCTTGCCGGCCCGCTCCGCGGCCGACCCGCTCGACGCGAGCGCCATCGACATTGCCGTCTCGTGCTCATCGGAGAGCCGCGCGACGTCCGGCGACGCATCCGCCTGCTCGAGCTCGCGAAACGCCTCGCACCCCTCCTCGAACGAGCGGAAGGACCACCCCTCGTACCGCCGCTCCCGTGGCAGGGGGCGCACCGCCAGGGTGGCCTCGGTGATCACGCCGAGAATGCCCTCCGATCCAAGGATCAGCTCCCGCATCGACGGCCCGGCGGCGGTGGCGGGAAATGGCTTCACCCACAGCTCGCCGGTCGGCGTGGCGCAGCGTAGGCCGAGCACGAGCTCGTCGATCCGGCCGTACCCGGTGGACGCCTGACCCGCCGAGCGCGTGGCCACATAGCCGCCGATCGTGGCGAATTCGAACGACTGCGGGAAGTGGCCGAGAGTGAGCCCGCGGCTGGCAAGGAGCGTCTCGGCGCGCGGCCCGGTGACGCCCGGCTCGAAGGTGGCCACCAGCGAGGCTCGATCCGCGGCCAACAGCGCGTCCATGCGCGACAGGTCCAGCGTGACCGCGGCGGCGAACTCCCCGCGCAGCGCCTCCACACCGCCGACCACGCTCGTGCCGCCGCCGAACGGCACCACCGCCACTCCCTCCGAGGAGCAGACGCTCAGCAGCTCCGCCACCTGGTCGCGATCGCGCGGGTAGACCACGGCATCGGGCGCACCCGAGCCGTCGCCCGAGCGCACGCGGACGAGGTCAGGGTAGCTCCTCCCCACGGCGTGCGTCACGCGCTCGAGCCGGTCCTGACGGACGTGCTCCTCCCCCACCACCTCGCGCAGCCGGGCAAGGACGCCTTCCGCGAGGGCGATCCGCGGCAGCCGCACCTCGTCGAGCGCCACGGCAGGCGTGTGTCGCTCGCTCACGCCGAGCCGCTCGCGCAGGAGAGCGCCCGCCGCGCCGGGCAGCTCCGCTGGGGGGCTCCCCTCGGCTCCCCAGCCGGACCAGCGCGTGCTCACTCCTCCACCACCAGCCGCTCGAGCCCCGCCAGCGCGTCGTCCAGCTTCCGGCGCATTGCACGCCGGAAGAGGAATCCGCCAAAGCGGGCGTAACCGCGCAGGCGCTGCTGCGTGCGCAGCTCCACGCGGGTCGACCCGTCGCTGCCGGGGTCGAGGCTGACCTCGGTCGAGCTCTCCGAGAGGATCCGCTCGAACGGCGACTCCTCGATCTCCTGGCGCCAGGCCACGCGGCGCGGCTCCTCGGCGGCGAGCCGCGTGAAGTCGGCGCGTATGAGCGAGCCCTTGGGCGTGCTCGACACCGTGGTCCATGCGAGTGGCGTGGCCTCCTCCACCCGCACCACGTCGGGCCACCAGCGCGGGAGCGTGGAGGGATCGGCCACCACGTCCCACAGCTCCTGTGCGCCCGCTCCAATCGTGCAAGCGCGCCTCACGGTGGGCACCGCGTTACTCCTCCTCGTACACGACCAGGCTGTGCACGTCGTGCGGCGCGAGCCGTCCACGTCCGGCGAGGAACGCGAGCTCGATGATGAACGCGCAGCCGGCCACATGGGCGCCCGCCTGCTCCACGAGGTCGCACAGGGCCCGTGCGGTGCCGCCGGTGGCGAGCAGGTCGTCGTGCACGAGCACGCGCGCACCGCCCGCAAGTGCGTCCTTGTGAACCTCGAGCGCGTCCACCCCGTACTCGAGCACGTACTCCACGCTGTTCACCTCACGCGGCAGCTTGCCCGGCTTGCGCGCCGGGATGAAGCCGGCGCCGATCTCGGCCGCCACCGCCCCGCCCAGCATGAAGCCGCGCGCCTCCGCCGACACCACGTACTCCACCCCAAGCGTGTTCGCGTAATCGCTCAGCAGCTTCACCGCGTGCTTGAGCGCGCCGGCGTCCAGGAGCAACGGCGTGACGTCCTTGAAGACGATCCCCTCGCGGGGATAGTCGGGGATGTCGGTGATGTGGTCCCGAAGATTCACGCCGCTAGGACGCAAGCCTGCGGAGATCCCTCACGAGGAGCAGGTACTTCATGTGGGACGCGATCGCCGCGAGGTTCTCGAGCGCCTCCACCGCCTCCTTGCGGCGCTCCGGGTTCCGCGAGCGAAGGGACGGCGCGAGGATCTGCTCGAGCAGCGACGCCTCGCGGTCGGCCGAGGTGCGGAACACGCGCAGGTTGCGGCCGCCCACGCCGAAGCGGGCGAGCTCCCGGGCCGCGCGCACCACCTCGCGCTCTGTGTCGTCGTACCAGATCTCGCCGTCGCGCCGCTCTCCCTTGATCACGCCGAAGTCCTCCAGCTCGCGGACGAGCTTGGCGTCCGCGCCCGTGTCGTCCAGCACGTCCGCCATCGAGTAGACGGCGCCCGAGCTGCGCACCGCCACGCTGGCGCGCCGCAGCGTGCGCGGGTCAGGCGCCCCGCCCGTTGGCGTGTCCGAGTCCGCGCGCCCGGCCGCAAGCTCCTGGCGAATCACCCGCAGCGGCAGGAACTCGTCGCGCTGGAGACGCAGGATGGTGCGCAGGCGGGCCACGTCCGCCGGCGTGTAGAGCCGGTAGCCGCCCTGGGTGCGTCGCGGCTGCAGCAGCTTCTGGCCCTCGAGGTAGCGGATCTTGGAGATCGAGATATCCGGGAACTCGCGCTCCAGCTGCTTGCAGACCGCGCCGATGGTCAGCGACTTGGCCTGCCGGGGCGCTTCCGGCGGGGCCACAGCCGCTACGTCTTCGCCACTGACGGCATCGTCGGACACCGCGCTCACCGGGCCAGATAGGTGAGCTTGTACTTGCCGACCTGCAGCTCGTCGCCGTCCTCGAGCTTGTGCGAGTCGATCCGCCGGCGGTTGACGTAGGTGCCGTTCAGCGACCCGGAGTCGTCGAGGTACCAGGCACCCGAGCGGCGCACGAGCACCGCGTGGTCGCGCGAGA
>DASUWY010000004.1 GCA_036378175.1 Thermoleophilaceae bacterium | reverse complement strand
CGCCACCGAATTCAACCGCTTGATGAAAGACGCGCGATTCGAAGACGGCGTAGCCGGTGGCCTGCCCCCCGACGCTGGTAGTCAGGGCCGCGTCGACGAGATCGTGCTTCCGCGCATCCACCGGCTCGTCGACGCCGCTCATCACTCGGCTTAGGTCGCCAGACCGAACACCATTTGCCACACGGCTTCGGGCGCCTTTTGCGACCGGATTGCGACCAGAATGACCCGAAACCGGCCCAAACCGCCCACCCAAGGCTGGCCGGAATCCGCCGTCTAGAGCGGATTCCGGCCCTCCGATGCCTCAAGAAGTTGAACTCCGGAGGCAGAAGTCGCAGGTTCGAATCCTGCCGGGCGCGCCTTTTAGGTTCCGCTCTCTCGTCGAGGCGCTCGGCCACCGGTTCCTGGCCGAGCGTTCTGCTTAGAGCGGCGCGAGTTCTCGCGCCGGCGGTTTGACGCGCTCGAGGCCCGTGTCGAAGTCCTCTTGCGTGATCCGGGCGTCGGCTCCGCGGAGCATTGCGGCAAGCGCGGCTTCCTGGCAGAGCGCCTTGAGCATGCGCCGCCGCCGCGCCGCGCGGCCGAGCGCGCTGGCCAGCGCGAAGAACAGCACCAGCATGAAGAGGAGGAAGATAAGAGCCGCCACGTGCAGGAGCTACCCGAAACCGGCCACCCTACGCCGGGAGAGTGCTCCCGTGCGCAAGCTCGAGCCGCTCGCTGGCGCGAAGACCCGGCGCGCCCGCCGCGCGTGCGTCTGCGGGCGAGGCGCGGGCTATCCAAATTGGGTACTCCACCGAGCCCTGAACCACCATCAGAACCAGTCTCCCTGCGCTCCTTTGCTCCGCCTCCCGCGAAGCCCGTAACCAGTGCTGTCGAGGTAGCTCCGCGCCAAAGCTAAGGTCGGTCGGCGTGATTCGCTTGATCACCTGGAACGTCGCGCGCCGCTCGACCCGGCTACCGGACCAGGCCACGGCGCTGGCGGGGCGGGAGCCGGACATCGTCGCGCTGCAGGAGGTCACTCGAAAGACCCTGCCCCTGTGGCGTCATGCGTTCGAACTGATCGGGCTGGCACATGTCCGCGCCTCAGCCGTGGGCGGCGAGGCGAGCGGCGATCTGGGCGGACGAACGCTCGTGATGATCGCGTCGCGGGCCGTGCTCGAGGATGTGGAGCCGCTGCGCGTTCCGCGGCGGGAAAGCGCGCTCAGCGCACTCGCGCGCACTCCCCTGGGAGCGCTGGAGGTCCACTGCGTTCATGTCCCCAATGCCGCAAACGGATGGGTCAAGGTCGAGACCCTTCAGGCATTGCGCCGCGGGCTCGAGACACCGAGTCGTGCGCCACGCGTGCTGTGCGGCGATCTCAACACCCCGCGGCGCGAGCGGTCCGACGGCTCAACGATCTCGTTCGCGTGCGACTCCCGCGGGCGTCTGCGTCCGGACCGCGGCCCCGAGTGGGACGAAGCCGAGCTCGGCGTGGTCCCGGGTCTCCGTGAGCTGGGGTACCGCGACGCATATCGGACGCTGCATGGATACGAGGCGCGGTCGCCGAGCTGGACGTGGAAGACGATCGCCGGCCACAACGGCGGCTGGCGCCTTGATCACACGTTCGTCTCCCCTCCCCTGCTTCCTCGCGCCTGCCAGTACCACCACGAGTGGCGAGAGCGGGGGCTCAGCGATCACTCCGCGCTCGAGACCGATGTGGAGGCTCAGGCCGCGTTCAGCGCTGCGAGCGAGGCATGACTGCCGGCGTCATAGCGCTCCCGCCCCCTCCTGCCGGTCGCCGATATAGGCGCCGCATCCTGCGTTCCTCGCCGACGAGGACCTCAAGACCATGCCAGGCGAGGCAGAAGTCGCAGGTTCGAATCCTGCCGGGCGCGCTCGTTGGCGGCTCGATCGCGAGCGCGACTCCTACGTGGCCTAGCGCGGACCGCGCGGACGCGCTCGCACTGCGGCCCCGCCAGAGACATCCTTGACAGGGTCAGCCAGCCCCGGCTATAAGCAGCACAGCTGAGCCGGACGCCAGCCCACTCCCGTCCGTCGCACAAGGAGGTCGCGCATGCCTCGTCTGGCCCTTCCGTTTGCGCTGCTCGTCCTGTTTGCGCTCGCGGCCACCGCGCTCGCCGCATCCCACGCGACCCGCATCCAGAGCAAGAACGGTCAGGATGCGCTACGGCCCTTCGGGGCCGGCGGCTACGTTGGATTTCAGGAGAACAGCGTCGCCCACCGCAACCACTACGACGTGTTCCTCCGCGCCCCGTCAGGGCAGACGATCCAGGTGAACCGTCCAGGCACCACCGGCGAGGCGGGCGGCATTGAGGGCAACACCGTCATCTACTCCGAGGGCTCGCACGCCGGTACAACGCTCACGCTGTACGACATAGCCACCGGCCAATACACGCCGCTGCCGGTCACGGGGAAGCCGGCGGCCGGGTTGCACCCCACCGTCTCCGGGCCCTGGGTGCTCTACTGGGGTGAGACGGCGAGCCACCGCTCGACCGTGCAGCTCTACAACATCCAGACCGGCGAGAACCGCATCCTGGGCACGGGCCCGGCGCGCGACGGCTATGTCTATCCCGGTCAGGTGAACGGCGACCACGCGGTGTGGGGAAACGTGCTCCACTACGGCAAGCGAAGGCAAACGGACGCGCTCTTCCTCACACAGATTTCGACCGGCAAGACAACTGCGCTGAAGCGCCCGCGCGGCGAGCTCTACGAATACACCCCCGCGGTCACCCCGCAGGGAACCGTCTTCTTCACTCGGCAGCGGCCTTGCTCGGGGCGCGGCTGCCAGAGCCGCGTGCACAACACCCAGCGCGCGGTCAACCAGATCATGGTGCAGCCGCTCGGCGGCAAGCAGCGGGTGCTGCTCACCTTGCCGCACGGTGATGACACCGGCTCCCTGTTCGCCGCACCGGCGCCCGGGGGCGGGACGACGCTCTTCTTCGGCCGCTACCCATGGCTGCGGAACGGCAAGTTCTACGGCTACTCCTCGCTGTTCCAGGTTCACGGACCGGCTTGACGCGGCGGGCAGTCCCAAGCATTGGGACGGAACGGGTCCGCGAGGGCATCCGCGCCTGATCCGTGCGCGGTACGTCCCGCGGGTGTAGCGTGCGCACACTGGTCATCCCGCTGACAAGGAGGGCACTATGGCGGGTATCTCACGCCGTCCACGGCTCGCCGCGCACGCGAAGAGCGGCTTTCTGTGCCTGGCGGGCACTCTGGGCGTGATCGCAGGCTCCACCTGGGTCGCACCCGCCCCAGCGCTAGCCGCCCACGGACCGTTCCACTTTCGCGGCACCACGAGCCAGGGGTTGAGTCTGAGGTTCAACATTCCGTACTCCTTCAGCGCCGTCACGAAGTTCTCGATCCACTGGAAGGCGGACTGCACGAGCGGTGCCACGATCCTCACCGAGACCGGCAACCCCCACATCGCCTTCAACCGCCGCAACTTCGGCTGGCTCAACCGCAATGCGAAGTACTCCTACACCCGAGTGGACCCGGGCTACAGCGCCGCGAACGGCCGCAAGCTGAAGTTCGCCGTCACGCTCACCAGCTCAGGGCACATACCGGGCAGGGGGCAGCCGCACGGCACGTGGAGCGTACGGGTGACGGTCACCGATCCGAGCGCGGGCCAGACCGTCGACACATGCACGACCGGGAAGGTCACCTGGAAGGCTCACATCATCTGAACATCCGCGCCTGGGTCATTGAATTCCAGCTCTCCTGAGGCCCACATCTCTCGGACGAGCACTTGCGAAAGCACGGACCCTCGTGTTGAGTTCGGGGCCATGCACCGTGCCGTCGCGATCGCCGTGATGGGACTCATGCTCCTCGCGGGACCCGCTGCGGCGCGCGTGATCCAGGCGGAGACGATCCTGCCGCCCGGCCAGAGCGGCTTCGTCGGGCCGGGTGGGCAATCGCCGCACGCCACCGACCAGCTGCCTCTGTTCGAGTCCCTCACGTTCAAGCCGGAGCCGCTCGGAGGCGCCCCGAGCGTCGGCACCGAAACGCCGCGCCCAGGGGTCACGATCAGCCGGGACGCCTTCGACGTGCCAGCCATCTCGGCACCGAACGAGAACCTCGCATGGTGGGCCGCCGGCTACGCGGTGGCGCAGGACCGGCTCGGGGAGCTCGAGCTCTTCCGGCGCCAGGCGGCGGGCACGCTGGCCGAGGTGCTCGGCAAGGGCTCGCTCGCGGCCGACTTCGTGGCGAGGCGCGACTACTACACGCGCGCCGAGCTCATGCGGATGTTCCGGCGCCTGCCCGCAAGGATGCGCGCCCGGCTGAACGCCTACGTGGCCGGTGTGAACGCCTGGATCGCGCATGTGCGCAAGACCCCGGCTGACATGCCGAACGAGTTCCTGCTGCTCAAGGTGCCGCTCCGCAAGTGGAAGCTCGTCGACAGCCTGCGGATAGGCGTGCTGCTGGCGCGGACGATCCCGAGCGGCGACGGGAACGAGCTGCAGAACCTCGCCGCCCTGCGCGCCCTCGGGTCGAAGCGCTTCAACGAGTACCTGCCGGTGCGCGGCGTGCCCGGGGAGGTCCGCACCATTCCGGCGAGCTCCGGCGTGTTCCCCTCGCGGCCAGGTCGTACGCGCAAGGAGGAGCGCGCCGCCTACGCCCGCTCGCGGCGCTGGCTGCGGCGCATTCCCCTGCCGAAGAACCTGTTCCGCGCGAGCGCGGCCCGCGTGCCCACCGGGCTCGAGACGCCCAGCGGGATCCGCGTCGGACTCGGCGGCGTGCAGGGATCGTTCATGTGGGCGATCCGGCGCCCGTCCGACAAGCACACCTTCTTCTTCAACGGTCCGCAGCTCGGCTACCAGTCGCCCAACACGTTCGTCGAGCTCGATGTGCACACGCCGGGCCACGATCTGCATACGGCCACGGCGCCCGGGGTCCCCGTCAACTCGAACGGCTACAACCAGCACGTGGCGTGGGGCGTGACGAGCGGTCTGTCGGATGACGACGACCTGTTCGTCGAGCGGCTCGTGGGCCGCTACCGCTACATGTTCCGCGGCAAGGTGCGGCGAATGTCGTGCCGCAACGAGCGCTTCGGCTATCGAGTGGGCACCAAGCTGAAGTTCACGCGGCAGCGCTTCTGCCGCACGGTCCACGGACCCGTGCAGGCACGCGCCGGCCGTTACGCGTTCGCCCGCCGGTACGCGATCTGGGGCCGCGAGCTCGAGACGTTCACCGCGCTCGCCGGGATCGCCGACGCGACCAACCTCCACCAGGTGGACCGGGCACTGCTGAAGACCACGTGGACCGAGAACATCCTCGCCGCCGACGACAAGGGCAACATCGGCTTCTGGCATCCGGGTCTCTATCCGCTGCGCAACGTGCGCTGGGACGAGCGTCTTCCGCTGCCCGGCGATGGTCGTGCCGAGTGGAACGGCCTGCTTCCGCGCAGGAAGGACCCGCACGTGATCAACCCGCGTGGACGCAACTGGCTCGTGAACTGGAACAACGTGCCCGCCAAGGGCTGGAGCTCGGGCGACGCTCCGGCTCGCGAGCAGCTTCGCGGCCCCTATCACCGCGTGGCGATGATGCAGACCTTCGTCTCCCAGGCCGCGGCCGGGCCGCTCAATTCCTTCGACGCGGGCACGATCGACATCCTCAGGAAGACCTCTTCCACGGCCACGCAGAGGCCGACCGCGCAGCGGCTGCTCGAACGCGCGGCTGCCGGCGCAACCGGCCCGGCCGCGAGCGTGCTGCAGACGCTGCTCGCATGGGACGGCAACTTCACCCGCACCGACGCCGCCGGGACGATGGATCCGGGCGCCGCCACCTGGCAGGCATTCAAGGCCGCGGCCGAGGTGGTGATGTTCGGCAGCCACGTCTCGCCCGGCACCGACTCCCTGATCGAGGCGCCCGGCAGCGAGGGCTTCATCGAATCCTCACTCGGGGAGACGATCGCGCTGCGGAAGCTGTCCCTCGCAAAGCTGCGTATCGCCGCGGCCAATGCGGCCGCCGAGCTGACGAAGACCTACGGCTCGCCCGAACCAGCCGCCTGGCGGATGAAGCGTCCGTTGCTCACGGCCCAGAGCCAGGGCCTGGCGAGCGCACCGCCCACGCCGCTTCAGAACCGCGGCACCTACGAGATGGCGGTGGAGCTCGGCGGCTGACCAGCCGGCACGGCCGGGGCAGCGCCGGGCTGCGTGTCCTCGCGCTGGTACTCGGCCAGCAGCTCCTTCTCGCGGGCGTTGCGCGGGAACATGAAAAACACGAGCACCGCCCCGAGCAGCACGGCGATGATGCCCGCCAGGTAGGCCCACTGGTCGCCCTGCAGAAACGCCGTCTTCGCCCCCGCGATGATGTTCTGCTGGACCGACCCCGAGTAGCGCTGCGCGGTGTCGGCGGCACTCGAGAACGACTTCGTGAGCTCGGCCTGCACGCTGCTGCTCACGTTCTTGCCGGACGCCACTATCTGCGCTCCGGCCGACGCCGCGTAGCCGGCCGTGAGCAGCGCGCCGAAGATCGACTGCATCACGGCGCCGCCCAGGTCGCGCTGGAGGTCGGCCGTGCCGGACGCCATGCCCACCCGCTTCACCGGAACCGAGCCGGTGAGCGAATGGGACGCCGGCGTGCCCGCGAGTCCGACGCCGATTCCCACGAGCGCGTACGCGAGCCCGACCTTCCAGTACGAGATGCCCTCCTTCCACAGGAGGAGCATCGCCAGGAAGCCGAGCAGCACGAACACGTACCCGCACAGCAGCGTGAAGCGCGCGCCGCGCGCGTCGACGATCTTGGCGGACCGCGGAGCCACCAGCACCATGCAGAACGCCGCGGGAAGGATCGCCAGCCCGGCGTCGAGTGTCGAGTAGTTGAGCACGTTCTGCAGGAACTGCTGTCCCACGAACATCGCTCCCATGAGCGAGCCGAACACGATGATCCCCGCGCATGCGGCCACCCAGAACGTGGGCCGCGCGGCCACCTCCAGGTCGTAGAGCGGGTTCTTCGCCCGGCGCTGGCGCAGGTAGAAGAGCGCGAGCGCGAGCACGGCGACCCCGGCGAGCACGAGGGTGAGCGTGGTGGCGTTCGGCACCGGCGCGAAGTTGATCGCCAGGATCAGGGCGCCCACGAGCACCAGCGAGAGGATGCCACCGGCGTTGTCCACCGGCTCGGTTCCCTCGTTCACATGGGCGGGCACGTAGCGGATGGCCATGTAGATGGCCACAACGGCCAGCGGCAGCGTGAGCAGGAAGACGGAGCCCCAGGAGTGATGCTCGAGCAGCAGGCCGGAGAAGAGTGGCCCGAGCGCCGCGATCGCGCCGCCCACGCCGGACCACAGCGCGATCGACTTCGTGCGTCCGGCTCCGGGCGCCCACAGCGCCGTGATCAGCGCAAGCGTGGTGGGGTACGCCATGCCGGCACAGAGGCCGCCGCCGAGCCGCGCGATCACGAGCACCACGTCGGACGGCGCGAATGCCGCGAGCAGCGACATCGGCACCGCGAGAACCGTGCCCCAGACGAGCATCAGCTTGCGCCCGTAGCGGTCGCCGAGCGCGCCCAGCCACAGCACCGAGCAGGCGAGGCCGAGCGAGTAGCCCACCGCGATCAGGTCGAGCATCGTCTGGCTTGAGTCGAAGTGCTTGCCGATCGACGGCAGCGCCACGTTCGCGACCGAGAGATTGAGGTTCGCCACCGCCGCGACGAGGATCAGCGCCGTAAGTACCAGCCCGGCGTCGCGAGGCAGGGGCGAGCCCTGATCGTGCGTGGCGGTCATGCCCACCAATGTTCGGAAGCCCGTCGCCACCGCACCTCATCCCGATCAGGTGATGTCCGGGCGCCTGGCGCTCTCGACGATGTGGACCGGACATGACCCGCGAGAAGTGGATGGCGCTGTGCTTCGCCGTGGGATCGGCGTGCTTTCTGATCGGACCGTTTCCCGGCTATGAGCAGCTGGTGGGCTCGGAAGCCGACGGGATCACGTTCTTCGTCGGCTCGATCTTCTTCACGAGCGGCGGCGCGATCCAGACGTGGCTGGCGTTCCCGCACCGCCATTCACCCGGTGCGGGACGCGCGGCGTGGTGGACGGCCACCGTGCAGTCCGCCGGCACCCTGTTCTTCAACGTGAGCACCTACCAGGCGATGCACACGGCCGTGTCCAATCCGAGCTACAACGCGCTCGTGTGGCGTCCGGACGCGCGCGGCTCGGTCCTCTTTCTCGTGTCCGGCTCGATCGCGTACGCGGCCTCGGATCGCCGCGGCGCGCTCCCCGCCCGCACGGGTCGGGGCTGGTGGGAGCCGGCGGTGAACCTGCTGGGATGCGTGTTCTTCGGGATCTCGGCGATCGCCGGATACGTGGTCCCGTCCAAGGGGAACGTGCTCGACCTGGCGGCGGCGAACTGGAACACGGCCCTCGGCGCGGCCTGCTTCCTCGGCTGCGCGCTCGCCACGCTGTGGACCGGCCGCACCACGAAGTCGCCCCGGCTGCGGCGGCTCCGCACGCTCGAGCGCGAACTGAAGGAGGCGGCCTAGCGGCCGAGGGTCCGAGTGAACTCGCGCGCGCGGGCGGGAAGGTCGGCGAGCAGCTCGCGCACCTCGGCCAGGCCCGCGCGGAGCTCGGCGTCCCCCACCTCCACCGGCATCATCGAGTCCTGCAGCTCGGAGAGCTCGGTGTCGGCCTCGGCCACCGAGGCGAGGGCGTTGTCGAGGAACCCTCTGACGCCGGTGGACGGCAGGCCCTCAGGGGCCGGGTTGAAGGTCCGGCCGGGCAGCCCGTGCCGCTGGGCGAAGCCGCTGTG
Organism: Thermoleophilaceae bacterium; assembly: GCA_036378175.1. Taxonomy (GTDB): domain Bacteria; phylum Actinomycetota; class Thermoleophilia; order Solirubrobacterales; family Thermoleophilaceae; genus JAICJR01. Next base: position 44,292 of record DASUWY010000004.1, on the reverse strand, counting down.
GGTCCGCTTGGCGCGCCCGTACGCCGCCTGCACAGGGCCGAAGAGCTGCTCCTCGAGCCGGTCCGCGGGGACGGTGGTGAGCTGTTCGTAGGCCCCGCCCAGCGCCGCCAGGGCGGCGGCCAGGTCATCGATCGCGTCCCCTAGCGTGTCGAGCATCTCCTGCCTGGCTTCGCCTGCTACGTAGGACATGGGGCGAGCTTAGCGGCGCGCTTCGGCCGCTCTGAGGATCGCTTCGGCAACGGCGTCGGGACGCTGCTGCGGCAGCATGTGGCCGGCGCGCTCGACGGTCAGGAGCTCCGCTTCCGGCAGCACCTCGGCGAGCCGGGCGGCGTGAGAGGGCGGAGTGATCCAGTCGCGCGGACCGTGAAGGATGAGCGCGCGTTGCTGGATCGTGTCGAGTGAGGGTTCGAGCGACCCCAGCTCCTCGATCAGCGCGCGCTGCTCGAGGTAGAAGCTCCTCCAGACGCCGTCCCGCCGCCACTGTTCGGCGCTCGTGGCGATCTGGCTCAGCTCGAGCTGGGGCACCGCGCCACGCGCCAGCTTCCTAACGGGAGCCGCCGCGAGCCCCCATCCGCTCGCCCGGAACCCCACCCGCGCCACGGCGGGACCGAAGACCGGATGCGCCAGAGCCCGGTCGGCGAGGCTCGGCGGGACACCCGGGGCCACCGGAGCGGCCAGCACGAGCGCCCGCACGCGCTCTGGAAAATCCACCGCCGCGGCAAGCGCCACCGCGGTGGCCCAGCTGTGGCCCGCGAGCACGGCGGAGTCGATCCCGAGGCGGTCGAGCAGCTCCGCCACCGCTTTCGCGTTCTCGCGAAAGCCCACGGCTCTCCCGGCGGTGCGGCCGTATCCCGGGCGGTCCGGCGCGATCGCCCGCACCCTCTTCTCCAGCCGAGCGATCACAGGAGCCCAGTCACCGGCGTTGCCAGGCTGGCCATGCAGCAGCACGACCGGGGTCCCGTTACCGGCGTCGGTGAAAGCCAGCTCCATCCGCCGATCCTGCCACGGCTGGGCGCGATCGCGCTATCAGCGGGCGATCCGCGGGATCGGCCGCGGGAGCTGGCCCTCGGCCCACATCGCCGCCAGGCCGGTGCGCGTGAACCCGAGGAGGCGGCGCTCGTACAGCAGGTAGCGCGGTTGCCAGCGCGGCGAGAACTTCGCGTTGAAGCGGTACAGGCTCTCGATCTGGAAGTACGGATTGGCGAGTGCCACCAGCCTCCCGAGCAGCCGCTCGCGCCGCCCGTTCGGCGCACGTAGCAGGCGGGCGAACGCCGCGAAGTTGAGGGACATCTCCTCCACTCCGCGCTCGCGCAGCAGCACGATCGCGCTCACCACCAGGTACTCCATGAGGCCGTTGACGCTGTCGCGGTCGCGCCGCATCAGCCCGAGCGACACCGCGGGCCGTCCATAGCACGGGGCGAAATGGAGGAAGCCGCGCGCCGCGCCATCCGCGTCTCGCGCGACCAGCACGGAGCTGCCTTCGAGGTAGTCGCCGCGAAGGCTGTCGATCGCCATGGAGAAGCCGCGTTCCGGCTCGTCGCCACGCCAGCGGTTGGACAGCTCCTCGAGCTCGCGGAGCTCCGCCTCGGACAGCTCGTCCATCCGTTGCAGCGTGGCCGTGAAGCCGGCCTTCCGCGCGCGGGTGACGGCCTGCCGCACCTTCCTGATCGGGCGGCCCTCCAGCGAGAAGGCGGCGAGCTCGACGATCGCCTCATCGCCGATGTAGAACGAGCTGAGGCCTGCATCGGAGGCGAGAGTCGCGAACTCCTCGCTGGCTCCCACCACTCCCACGGCAAGGCCGCGCGCCTCCGCGAAGCCGCAGAGCTCCCGCACGAGGCCGGGCAACGCATCCGCCGGACCGATGGGGTCGCCTGAAACGAGCAGCACGCCCGCCTCGATCCGGTAGCCCGCGAACGCGCGCCGCGAGCTGTCGAAGAAGTGGTGCTTGTCCGCGCGCAGCTTGAAGAAGCTGAGCGTGTCGCTGCCGTGGCGCTGCACGAGGTCGCGCGCGAGAGGGCGCAGCTCGGCGGGCGGCAGGCCGCGGGGCGCCGCCAGCGGGCGGAAGAGCAGCCAGGCGACCACCAGCGCGCCGCCGATCCACATCATGTCGAGACCCACCGGCACCCAGTCAAACGGATCGCGGTAGTGGATCGGCGAGCCAGAAAGGCTCAGCGAGGCCTTCACCTCCGCCAGCGCTCGGCCGCCCGTGAGCCCGGGCGAGCCCCAGTGCGACGCGGCCACGAGGGTGACAGCGCACGTGCCAACCACGCCCGCCACCACCGCGGCGCTGCGCAGAAGAGGCTCGCGCCAGCCGCTGCTGCGGTGAAGAACGTGAAATGCCCCTCTGCCCCACACGAGCACACCGGCCAGCGCCCAGTTCGCGAGGGCCTCCTCCACGTCCAGGCCCTTGAACAGGTTCACCAGCCCGGCCGCGGCGAGCACGGTCACGGCGAGCGCCCAGGCGCCCCGGCGCCGGCGCATGAGGAATACGCCGAGGATCGTGAGCGAGATGCCGGCGGACAGCGCGAGCGCGTGCGCGGCAACCGGCACCTCGCGCGGCACGAGCTGCAGCAGCAGGTGCATCCGCGAATGCACGCCGGGAGTGAGCGCGGAGGTGAGGTTCACAAGCCCCATCGCCACGGTGGCGATGCCGGCGAGCGTGGCGAGCCCATGCGCGCGGGCGCGCGTGCGCAGCGGAGTGGGCGCGCGGTGAACGCCGGTGCTCCAGGCGGTGGTGTCGCGCAGGCTCGGGAAGAGGTCGTGCCAGTCCTTCCAGAGGAACCAGCTGCCGATCGCCAGCACCGTCAGGGGGAGCGCTGCGGGCAGCGACCAGCCCAGGACCAGGCTCGTGGCGGCAAGGCCGACCAGGACGATCCCTGCATGACACTCGTGGACCCTGCGTCCGAGCACATAGAGGCGCGGACCGAGTTCGTGGCGCTCAACCCTGAACACGGCTGAGGCCATGGTGGGTGCTGTGCTTAAGCGCCTCGTAAGGAGCCGCTGAGAGGAGACCGAAGTTCCGGGTATCCAGGAGGCATGGATGCCACGGTGCTCGTCAAGGAAGTCGAGGAGGTGCCCTCGCGCTCAGGCAACACGCGCTACGTGGTTCGCGACTCGGAGGGAAACGAGTACACGACCTTCCGGCCACAGATCGGCGCGGATGCCGCGAAGTACCGAGGCCGGCGCGCGCACATCACCTACCACGAGGCGCAGCGAGGCAACTTCCACAACGTCTATCTCGATTCGATCGAGCCCGCTCCCGAGGGCGACGAGCAGCCGGGCGCCGATACCGACCCTGACGAGGCCGCATGGCGCACCGCCGTGGATGCCGCTCCGTGGCTGCTCGGCGAGAGCGAGCCTCAGAAGGCGGTGCCGCCCGAGCGCTTCTTCAAGAAGCTCAAGCCGCTGAAGGACCTGGTGGCAGAGGACATTCGCGAGAGCTCGGAGGAGGACGAGCCGGAGGAGGACTAGCCCCGCCGCCACTCGAGGATCTCGGCGAGTGGCCGCGTGTTGAGAACGTCCTCAGCCGTTGCCCAGCCGCGGCGTGCCGTGGCCACCGAGAGACTCATGTTTCCGAGCCCGCGCGTGGAGTGGGCGTCGGTCGAGCAGACGATCTTCACCCCCGCCCGCAGCGCGTCGCGAACGTGCTCGCCGGACAGGTCGAGGCGATCCGGCAGGCCGTTCACCTCGAGCGCCACGCCCTGCTCGAGAGCGAGCTCGAAGGTGCGCTCGAGATCGAGGGCGTTCTCCGGCCGGTGGTTGATCAGCCTGCCCTTCGGGTGGCTGAGGCAGCGAACGTGCGGGTTGCGGAGAGCCTCCTCCACCCGCTTCGTGAGCTCGGTCCTCGGGCGGCGCTGACCGCCGTGCACGCTCGCCTGCACCCAGTCGAGCTCGGCCAGCACGTCGTCCGGAAGGTCGAGCCGCCCGTCCGGCAGGATGTCGCATTCGATTCCGCGCAGCACGCGGAACGGCGCGAGCTCCTCGTTCGCCGCTGCCACCTCCTCCGCCTGGCGCCGCACGTCGTCTGGAGTGAGCCCGCGCACCGCGCCCACGGCAGGCGTGTGGTCGCAGATCGCCAGGTACTCATAGCCGCGCTCGCGGGCGGCGCGGCCCATCTCCCCCACGCTCGCCCGCCCGTCGGACCAGGTGGAGTGGCAGTGCAGATCACCGCGGATGTCGCCCGGCTCCAGGAGCGGCGGAGGCGTGCCCGCGAATGGTTGCTCGCGCAGCTCCGGCGGGCACCACGGAATGCCGAGCAGCCGGTATGCGCCGTGTTCGTCCGGCGCGTCCGGCACGTCCCCGAGGGCGGCTACATACTCGGACGAACCCGTGGCGCGCAGCAGCGCGGAGCCGAACGCGGCGGGCGAAGCCACGCACAGCTCGACCGGCACGCCGTCCACCGTCACGCCGAGCGCGCGACCATCGCTCTGGTCCACGAGGGCCACGATCTGCGGGAGCTCGATGAAGCGTGCCAGCAGCGGAGCGGGATCATCGGCCGCACACACCACGGCCAGGCGCTCGCACGAGTCGCGCCAGCGGCGCGGGTCGCCCGCCACCTCCCCGCCCAGCGCGGCGGCGATGCCGCCAACAAGCTCCCACGCGCGGTTGATCAGGAGCCCGCGCGCGGTGCGCTTGTCGGGTTCACGGTCGAGCGCCTCGAGCAGCCGCGCCTCGGTCTTCGGGCCGATGCCGGGAACGCTTCGAAGCCGTCCCGCCGCCGCGGCTTCGCGCAGCTCATCGGCCGTGCGAACGTCGAGCGCGCGTGCGAGGTCGAGCGAGCGCTTCGCGCCGAGTCCCAGGAAGCGGCCGAGCCCGATCAGGTCCGGCGCCAGCTCTCGCTCGAGCTCCTCCAGCTCGGCGATCTGGCCGGTCTCCACGAGCTCGCGCAGCCGCGCTTCTATCCCCGGGCCGATGCCGCGCAGCTCCCGCACGCGGCCGGAGCGCACCAGGTCGGCCACCGGCACGGCGACTCCACGGATCGTGGCCGCGGCACGCCGGTACGCCCGCGCGGTGTAGGGATTGGCGTCCGCGAGCTCGAGCAGAGAGGCGAACGCGTCGAGCTGGTCCGCGATTGCGGGGTTGTCCACCCGCCTAGTGTGCGGCATGCCCGCACCCTTGCCGGCCGCCCGCCTCGACGGCGATGCTTCGTTCATGTGCCGCTGGCTTGCCTACATCGGCTCGCCCGTCCTCATCGAGCAGGCCCTCTACACGCCGAAGCACTCGCTGATCGATCAGAGCCTGCACTCGCGGCTCGGGGCCGAGACCACGAACGGCGACGGCTTCGGGATCGGCTGGTACGACGCGGAGCCCACGCCCGGCGTGTTCCACAGCGTGGAGCCCGCGTGGAACGACGCGAATCTCCGCGAGCTCACGGGCCATGTGCGATCGCCTCTCTTCTTCGCGCACATCCGCGCGGCCATCGGATCGCCGGTGCAGCAGACGAACTGCCATCCCTTCCGCCACGACCGCTGGCTGTGGATGCACAACGGCTTCATCGCGGAGTTCCCGGAGCTCAAGCGCGACCTCGTGCTCGCGGTGGACGAGGAGCTCTTCCCAGAGATCAGGGGCTCGACGGACAGCGAGGTGCTCTTCCACATAGCCCTCAGCCTCGGGCTCGATCAGGATCCGCCCACGGCCGTGGGACGCGCGATCGGGGTGGTGGAGGCGGTTGGCCGCAAACACGGCGTGGAGTTCCCGTTCCAGGGCACGATCGCCACGAGCAACGGCCGCCGCCTGTGGGCGTTCCGCTATTCGAGCGAGGGGAAGTCGCGCTCGCTGTTCTTCTCGCGGGACGTCCGCACACTCAGGGAGCTCTATCCGCAGCGGGAGATCCTCCGGCAACTGTCGGATGACGCCCGGCTGGTGGTATCGGAGCCGATCGGCGATCTTCCGGGTGCGTGGCACGAGCTGCCCGAGGCCAGCTATGGGGTCGTGGGACAGGGCGAATCCGCTCTCATGCCCTTCGAGGTGCACCCACCGGAGCTCGCGGCGGCCACTGTCTGACTCCGCACCTCCGTGTAACGCCTCATACCACGGGGCGCTAGCCCCAACCGCTCCCGGGCACTGTGCTTGCAGGGGCTTTGGACCGGCGCCCACCCGCTGATTTCGGGAGGCGGCCGGGTCTGCCCACAGCAGTACGAAGAGACGAAATCGGCTTTCTGGGCTGTACGCGGATCTTCCTGCGCGAAACCCTCGACACGAGGAGGATCCCCTTGGCGACTCAGACAATCCCGGCACGTCGCCGCTCCCCCGGCGCCGGCCGCCATTCCACTCCCATTCCCACTCGCGCTCGTTGTGAGGCCGCTCGAGAAGATCCCGAGGCCAGACTGTTCGCGCGCTACCGCCGTGACGGCGACCCGGCCGCGCGACGCGAGCTGATCGAACGCTTTCTCCCGCTGGCCAGGCGCCTGGCCGCCCGCTACCAGGGCGGCGGCGAGCCGCTCGACGATCTCGCTCAGGTGGCCAGCCTGGGCCTCGTGAAGGCGGTGGACGGCTTCGATCCGAGCCGTGGTCTGCGCTTCTCGAGCTACGCGGTGCCCACCATCCTGGGCGAGCTGCGGAGGCATTTCCGCAACACCACGTGGTCGATCCACGTGCCGCGCGGAATCCAGGAGCGCACGCTACGGGTGAACGAGGCGATCGACTATCTCTCCACCCAGCTTGGCGAGTCGCCACCCGTGCAGGCGGTGGCCGCGGAGGTCGGGCTCACCGTGGAGGAGGTGCTCGAGGCGATGGAGGCGCGCGCCGCTCACGAGACGGCGTCGCTCGACTCGCCGGTGGCGTGGAGCGACGACGCCGCCGTGACGCTCGGCGACTCACTCGGCCGCGAGGACAGCGGCTTCGAGCTCGTGGAGGACAGCATGACGGTGAACCGCGCGCTGCGAACTCTTCCCGAGCGCCAGCGCGTGATCCTGCATCTGCGCTTCGCCGAGGACCTCACACAGCGCGAGATCGCCGAGCGCACGGGCATCTCCCAGATGCACGTGTCGCGGCTGATCCGGCAGGCGCTCGAGCAGGTGCGCGATCAGGCGCTGTCCGCGCCGTCCTCCTTGTCGCGGTAGGGGCGCCCGGCGGCGGCGCTGTGCACATCACCGAACTCCTGCGGCGGGTCGCCGTGCAGGCGCCAGCTGCCGTCCGGTAGGCGCTCCACCTCGCCGCTGCGCCGCAGCGCCGAGAGAGCCGTGGTCACCGATGGCCGCTGAGCCCCCACCACGCCGGCGAGGAGCTGGTGCGTGATCCGGATCGGAACTGTCACGCCGTTGGGGCCCACGCGTCCCCAGCGGTCCGCGAAATGCCAGAGCACGACGAGCAGGCGCGTCTCGATCCGCTTGAGATGACACACCGCGAGATGGAAGCTGAGCCAGCGGGAGCGGACCATCACGCGGTCGAGAATCGCCCCCACCACCTCCGGGTAGCGCACCATCGTATTCATGAAGCGCCGGTCGAGCACCGCCACACGCACCGTGTCGACCGCGGTCCAATGCGACTCCAGCGGCACCGAGGAGTGCCCCGCGATGGCCACCCACGGCCTGAGGATGTCCCCGGGCCCGAGCAGCTCCGCGCAGGTCCTGTTGCCCACGTGAACCTCGCGCGCGAGCAGACCGTCGAGGATCAGAAGGCCGAGGTGGCCGGCGCTGTCGGGGTAGTCCTCGTCGCCGCGCCACTCGCCGGGCTCGATCATGTCCACGCGTGCCACGGCAGCGGCCCTGGCCAGGGCCTCTGTCTCCGGGTCGAGCCCCTCCGCGAGCCCGGGGTCGAAATCGAGCACGCGAACAACTTCAACCGTTCGTGGCATACGCCCGCATTGCTACCCCGACTGCGGCGGGGCTATGCCCCTTAAAGGTCGAGCGGCGGTGGCTCCCCGCGCATCATGTCCACCGCAAGCGCCGACCAGGCGAAGGCCTCAGCGCCCATTCCACGGCCCGTGTACGGGTCGTAGTACTCGCGCAGCCCCTCCCGTTCGATCACGGGCGCGAGCCGGCCCACGAGCTCGTCGGCCCTGTCGCGATAGCCGAGCCGCAGGAGCCCCATCCAGAGGAGCCATGCCGAGTTGATCCAGGTCGGGCCGCGCCAGTACCGCCGCAGCCCGAGGAAGGTGTCCTTGCGTGAGAAGATGGGCTCGTCAGCCGCCACGGATGGCACCGGCACGGGCAGCCAGAAGCGCTCATCGTCGAGCAGGTGCTCCTCCACGAGGCGGCGCCCGATCGCCTCCGGCAGGTCGGGGAGCGCGAGGGGGGACAGGGCCGCCCAGGTGACCGGCACGTGGCCGGAGACGCTTGGCCACGCCTCGTCGCGGAAGAGGCCCGCGCGCTCATCCCACAGCCGGTCCACCAGCGCGGGAGTGATCGACTCTCGGCCCAGCGCCAGGCGCGAGAGCCCGTGGAGGACGTTCGTCATCGTTCCGCACAGGATCGGGCCGCCTGCGTCCCGCACCCGCCTGATGTCGAAGGCGAGGCGGCGGTTGCGGCGCACGAGGAGCGGGAACAGCGGCAGGCCGTGGGCGCGGTTTCCCCACACCGGGTCGAACTGCGGCGAGGCGTCGAGGCCCGTCTCGTCCGGCTGGAGCACCCACAGGAGACCGTCGCCCTCGAGATCGCGCTCGCGCTCCACCCAGTCCTGGTGCGCCACGATGCCCGGCACCTCGGCGGGGTCGCCCACCGCGATCCGCCACGCGTACGCGATCAAAGGCGGCTGGATCGTGCGGGTCATGAAGTCGCCGCGCTCGATCACGTTGTAGAAGAGGAAGCGCTTCCAGCTCACCGGCCGCCGCCAGAAGATCGTGTGCCCGATGAAGCCGTCCGGCTCGGCCGCCGCGAGCAGGGTCTCGAGCTCGGCACGCGAGCGCGCCGGATCGAAATGACGCCAGGCGATCGCGGCGAAGCAGGAGTCCCAGTACCACTGCCAGGGGTAGCGCCCCGGGCTCGGCTCGGTGTAGGCGAAGCGAACGCCCTGGCGCTCGCCCTCGCGCCAGTTGCGCTCGAGCACGCCGCGCGCGATCTCCTGCACCCGCTCGGCCCGGATGTCCGCGATCTCCACGGGCTACGGGATACCCGTTTGGATCAGACCTATCTCTGCCACCGCGAGAGTGTCCGCGATCTCGTGGTTCGAGACCTCCCCTCGACGATCCGTCGATCGGACGACTGGATGTTGTGTCTCCCGGGTAGTGACAAATCTGGTCGTGTGCGGCCGACCCCGCTTGTCTCGCGCGACCTCGCCAATGACCAGGCACGAGCACCCGCAGGACTTTCACCATGCGGCGCTTCTGTACGCCGACGACAGCTCGTACGCGGAGGCCCTTACGCCGTTCATCCGCGCGGGCCTCGAGGCCGACGAGCCGGTACTCGTGATGGTGCCCGGGCGCAAGGTCGAGCTGCTGCGCGATGCGCTCGGATCCGACGCGGACGAGGTGCGGTTCGCCGACATGACCGAGGTGGGCGCGAATCCGGCACGCATCATCCCCGTGTGGGGAGAGTTCGCGGCGGACCACGCGGCTTCCGGGCGGAGGATGCGCGGCATCGGTGAGCCCATCTGGTCCGACCGCACGCCCGCCGAGCTCGTGGAATGCCAGCGCCACGAGGCGCTCATCAACGTGGCGTTCGAGGGCGCCACCGCGATGGACCTGGTCTGCCCCTACGACGAGAACGCGCTCGAGCCCGCAGTGATCGAAGAGGCGTATCGCACCCATCCGGTGCTGCTCGACGAGCGCGGGAGCTTCCTCGACTGCTCCACGTACGTGGGCACCCACACGATCGCGAAGCCGTTCGCGCAGCCGCTGCCGGATCCGCCGCCAGACGCGCATCTGCTGCGGTTCGACGCCGGCACGCTCGAGGGCGTGCGGGTGTTCGTGACCGCTAACGCCACCGCGGCGGGCCTCGATCTCCAGCGATGCGAGGACCTCGTGCTGGCGGTGCACGAGCTCGCCACCAACAGCATCCGCCACGGTGGTGGCGGCGGTGTGCTGACGATGTGGACCGACGACGACGCGGTGCTCGCCGAAGTGCGCGACAGCGGGCACATCGACCAACCGCTGGCGGGCCGCGAGCCGCCGCGGTCCGATCAGATCGGCGGGCACGGACTCTGGCTCGTGAACCAGCTCTGCGACCTCATCCAGATGCGCACCTTCCCCACCGGCAGCGTGGTGCGCGTGCACATGCGCCGGGGCCGGGCGGACTAGGGCGCCGCCACGCCCACGCGGGTGCCGAGAACGCGCCCGGACGGCAGCTGCACGAAGGTCTCGGACACGTTGTTCAGCTCGTTCGACTCGACGAGACGGTTGAACGGATCCGCCACCATCACATACGCGAAGCGGCCGCGGAGGCCGGTCACGTCGACGTACTGCTCCGGGTAGGTGTACGGGTACACGTCCGACCAGCCCACGGAGGTGCCGAGTGTTACGCGGCGCTGATTCGGGTTCTGGCTGCATGCCGGGTAGACGGGCTGCCGGGGCGAGTGGCGAGACGGCTTCGTGCGAGTGAGGTCGCGGAAGCAGTAGAAGAGCTTCGGCCCGATGCGGATCAGCTTCACCGCCTTGTCCTCGCTGTCGAGCGACCAGAGCTGGAACCGGGCTGCGCCGCGAAACTTCCAGTAGCGAAAGTTCGGGAACGTGAAGCCGTAGCGGCGGCCGGACACGAACTTGAAGCCGAGCAGCGCCTTCGTGGCAAGGAACTTCCGCGTGCCATTCGCTCGGTAGATGATCTGCGTGACGCTCATCGAGCGCGCGCTGCGGCGGTGCCCGCGCAGCTCGAGCGGGCCGGTGCCGTGGTTGTTGATCGAGCTGGTGGCACGCAGGAGCACGTGGCCGCGCTCGGTCTTCCGGTCGATCGTGATGTCGTACGGCGCAGACATCACGAGGTCGGGGCAGAGCAGCTCCTCCAGCGGGTCCTGGCACGGGTTCGGAGGCAGCGGTGGCGGAGTTTGACCCGCGCCGGTGCCCGAGCTCAGCAGGAGCGTGCCGAGCACGACGAGACTCGCCAGGCCGCGCCTCATTCGACGAGGTCGCTAGCCGCGCCGATGATGGTGTCGGTGTCGATCCCGAACGCCCGGTAGAGGTCGGGCACGTCGCCGGACTGCCCGAAGTCGTCGACCCCCAGCGAGGCGATCGGCACCCGCCTGATCGCGGACAGGAAGCTCAGGGTGTGCGGATGGCCGTCGAGCGCCGTCACCATCGGCGCCGCGCGCTCGGCTGGGAAGAGCTGGTCGAGGATCGCGTGATCGCCGTCCGCCAGGCCCTGGCGCGCCTGCAGCGCACGGAAGACGAGGTCCGCGGAGGTGAGGCACACCACGTCGCAGGGCATTCCGGCGGCGTCGAGCTCGTCTGCGGCGGCAATGACCTCGGGCATGATCGCGCCCGTTCCAACAAGCGTTACCTGTGGAGGTTGCGCAGATTGGCGGAGTGGATACCCGCCGGCGAGGGCGAGCGTGCGCCTGTGCTCGTCTGGCTTGCCCGCCAGCGCCTGGTCGATGGGCCGGGTGCTCAGGCGGAAGTAGGACGAGCTGCCGCCCGGGTGGCCGAGCAGCGACAGCGCGTGCAGGAGCGTCCACTCCAGGTCCTTGCCGAAGGCGGGCTCCCACGCGACGCAGCGCGGCTGTTCGAGCCCCACCGACGGCGTGGTGATCGACTGGTGCGCCCCACCCTCAGGCGCGAGCGTGACGCCGGACGGCGTGCCGATCAGTATCGACTGCGCGCCCGCGTACATGCCGAATGACCACGGCTCGAGCGCGCGGTTCACGAACGGGTCGTACAGCGTGCCGATCGGCAGCAGGGCCTGCCCGTCGCGCGACCATGTGAGGCCGAGCTCGCCGAGCAGCCCCACGAGGTTGCCCTCGGCGATGCCGAGCTCGATGTGCTGGCCGTGCTCGGACTCCCGCCAGCGCACCAGCGTGTCCGTGTCGTCCGCGAACCAGTCGATCCGCTCGCCGAGCTGCCACACCCCCACGCGGTTGATCCAGCCGCCGAGGTTGGTGGAGGACGCCACGTCCGGGCTGACGGTGACCACGTGGGAGGCCACGTCCGGCGCCTCGTGCGCCAGGTCCACGAAGAAGCGGCCGAACGCCTGCTGGGTGGACTCCTTGCCGGCGTGCTTGCGTCCCAGGTCGGCGGGCACCTTCGGGGCGCGGGCGAGCTCCACCGGCGGACGCTCCAGGCGCTCGGCCGCCCCTCGGCACAGCTCCGCCTGCGGGCTGCCCGGCTCGAATGGCGCCCAGGGGTGCCGCGGGTCCGCTCCGAGATCGGCCGCCAGCTCCTCCCACTGGTCGACCGTGAGCAGCGCGGAGTGGTTGCCGGGATGTCCCTCGGTGGCGAGCCGCCAGGCCTTGATCGTGTAGGCGAAGATCACGGACGGCCGGTCGGTCACGGCGTCCGCCTCCGCGAAGGCGGCGAGCAGCTCGGCGAGGTCGTGGCCGCCGAGGTCGCGCAGGGCGCGGGCAAGCTCGGCGTCGTCGAGGTCGCCGATCAGCGCCGCCACCTCGCGCGCGCCGCGGCCGCTGCCGGGCAGCCGTTCACGCAGCTCGCTCGGCGTGGCGCGCAGGAGGCGCTGGTACTCCTCGTTCGGCATCGCGTCGATGCGCGCCCGCAGCGCCGCTCCGCCATCGCGCTCGAACAGCGCCTGCAGCCTGCGCCCGTACTTCACTGTGATCGTGTGCCAGCCCGCCGCCTCGAACATCGAGGCGATCCGCCCGGCGGCGATGTCCGGCACGATGCGGTCGAGCGACTGGCGGTTCAGGTCGACGATCCACAACACCTCGCCGAGGTGCGGCACCACCGGGTCCACGATCGCCTCCCAGCAGGCTCCCTCATCAAGCTCGGCGTCACCGAGCAGCGCGATCTGGCGCCCGCCGCGCGGCACCTCGAAGTGGCCGGCCACGTAGCGGTGCGCGATCGCGCTCCACACCGGGGCGGTGGCGCCGATGCCCACCGAGCCGGTTGAGAAGTCCGCCGGCACGGGATCCTTCAGCCGGCTGGGGTAGCTCTGCAGGCCGCCGAACGCGCGCAGCGTGGTGAGGTAGTCGCGGTCGAGCTTGCCGAGCAGGTACTCGATCGCGTGCAGCACGGGCGACGCGTGCGGCTTCACGGACACGCGGTCGGGCGCGCGCAGGTGCTCGAACCAGAGCGCGGACATGATCGAGACCATCGAGGCCGACGACGCCTGGTGCCCGCCCACCTTCACGCCCGATTCGGTCGTCCTCACGCGGTTGGCGTGGTGCACGATGCTCGTGGCGAGCCACAGCACGCGGTCCTGCACCGCCTCCAGCGTGGAGAGGTCGGTGGCCGCTATTTCGCTAGTTGCTCGCATGACACTTGACGAACGCCCGTGACAGGTTAGTCTCCTGTCACCACGTGACCACGCCGGCGCAGACGCAGCTTTTCGCGCGCCCCAGGATCACCCTGGAGAGGCGTGACGACGGTGCGATCCTGCTGAGGTCGGAGGAGCCGCTCGGCGAGCATGAGCGGAGCATCGCGCATGTTGTGAGACGGCGGGCGGAGGAGCATCCGGAGCGGATCCTCGCCACCCAGCCGGACGGGCGGTCGCTCACCTTCGGTGAGGCGCGCGCCCAGGCGGACGCTGTGGCCCAGTCACTGCTCGACCTCGGCCTGAGCGCGGAGCGCCCGCTGATGGTGCTGTCCGGCAACTCGATCGAGCACCTCGTGATGATGCTCGGCTGCTTCACCGCGGGGGTACCGGTGATGCCGGTGAGCGTGGCGTACTCGCTCATGTCGAAGGACCATCAGCGAATACGTTCCCTCGCCGAGCTCTGCTCCCCCGGGCTCGTATGGGCGGAGGACGCAGAGCAGTTCGGCCCCGCTCTCGGCGCGCTCGAACCGCTCGTGCCGCGCGCACCCACCTTCGCCGAGCTGGTGGCCTGCACGCCGGGCGCGGCTGTGGACGAGGCACTCGACGCGGTGGGGCCGGACACGGTGGCGAAGCTGCTCTTCACGTCCGGCTCCACCGGTGCGCCCAAGGGCGTGATCAACACGCACCGGATGCTCTGCTCGAACCAGCAGATGCTGCTGCAGACGTGGCCGTTCCTCGCGCACGAGCCGCCCGTGCTGGTGGACTGGCTGCCGTGGAGCCACACCTTCGGCGGCAATCACAACGTGAACCAGGTGCTCGTCCATGGCGGGACGATCCACATCGACGACGGCAAGCCGGTGCCGGCGCTGTTCGGCCGCACGCTCGCTGCGCTGCGCGAGCACCCGCCCACCGTCTACTACAACGTGCCCGCGGGATACGCGCTGCTCGTGCCGGAGCTGGAGCGCGACGCCGAGTTCGCCGCCACGTTCTTCTCTCGGCTGCGCTTCGTGTTCTACGCCGCGGCCGCACTCCCGCAGGCGCTGTGGGACAGGTTGCGTGCGCTCACGCCCGACCACATCCCGCTCACCGCCTCCTGGGGCACCACCGAGACCGCGCCCGGCGCCACCACAGCGCACTTCGCCTCCGCGCGCTGCGGCTGCATCGGCGTGCCGATCCCGGGGGTGACGCTCAAGCTCGCGCCGATGGGCGACAAGCTGGAGATGCGCGTGTCTGGGCCGAACATCACGCCCGGCTACTTCAACGATCCCGCGGCCACGGCCACGGCGTTCGACAAAGAGGGCTTCTACCGAACGGGCGACGCCGGCCGGCTGGTCGACGAGAACGACCCGAATCAGGGCCTGATGTTCGACGGCCGTCTGGCGGAGGACTTCAAGCTGTCGAACGGAACGTTCGTGCGCGTTGGTGCGCTGCGAGGTGCCCTGGTGTCCGCGTGCGGCGGCGTGCTGTCGGACGCCGTGATCGCCGGGCACGACGAGCCCTACGCAAGCGCGCTCGCGTGGGTGAACCAGGATGAGGCGAAGCGGGTGTGCGGCGAGGAGCCCGAGACCCTGCGTGCGCACCTGGCCGGCGCTCTCGGACGGATGAACGCGGACGCCGGCTCAGCGCGGCGGATCGAGCGACTCCTCCTGCTCGACGAGCCGCCGAGCATGGACGCCGGCGAGATCACGGACAAGGGCTACGTGAACCAGCGCGCCGTGCTCGACCGGCGCGCGGACCAGGTGGCGCGGCTCTACGCCGAGCCCGCGGATCCGTCAGTGATCGTGCCGGCCTGAGGGTCAGCCCGTCCGCCCGGGGTCGCTGATCTCCCGCGCGTCCTCCCCAGGCGCGAGCACGATGTCGTTCTCCACCGATACCCACTCCCCCTCCACACCCGGCGGCGTGTCCGGATCGTCCGCGCTGTGCTTCACGAAGTCCCGCATCAGCGACGGCTTCACAGCGAACACGGCGTCCGAGTCGAGGTATTCGCTCTCGCGATCGAAGATGTGCGTGGTCACGGACCTGTAGCCCGGCGCGCGCACGATCATGTGGATGTGCGCGGGGCGCCAGGGATGCCGCCCGGTGGCGTCGAGCATCGCGCCCACAGGCCCGTCGTACGGGATCGGATATGGCACCGGGCGGACGGCCAGGAACGCGTAGCTCCCGTCCTCGCGCGTGGAATATCGGCCGCGGAGGTGGTCCTCCGGCACCTCCGGGCGCTGCACCGCGTAGAGGCGGTCGTCGCCGTTCTGCCACACGTCGAGTTCGGCGCCCGCGATCGGCGAGCCGTCCACGCCGAGCACCCGCCCGTGCACCCACGCTGGCACACCGGCCGGCTCCGCGGCCATGCTCTCGCCGTACTCGCGCGGGGGTGAGCCGGGCACATAGAACGGGCCGAGCACCGTGGACTCCGTGGCGCCCGTGGGCAAGGGATTGGCGAGAGCGTCCACGAGCATCGACAGACCCATCGAGTCCGACCAGAGGATGAACTCCTGCCGGCGCTCGTCGGTGATGTGGCCGGTGGCGGTGAGCACGCGGATCGCCTCCTCCCACTCGCGCTCGCTGAGCCCGACCTCGCTGGCGAAGGCGTGCAGGTGCCTTGCCAGCGCCTGCATGACTTCCCGCAGGCGCTCGTCGTGGCAGCCCTCGAAGCTGGCGACGACGGCTGCCGTTATGTCTTCCGGCGTTGTGCGTGAAGCGGTGTGGTCCATCAAGCGGCTGCTCCCGGTGCGATCACTTCCTCCTCCAGAGACTCGAAGTATGAGCGTGCGGCGGCGGCCCAGCGGTCATGGCGCTCCCTGAACAGGTCATGGGCGCGGCGGCGCGGCCAGTCCCGGGCGAGCAGCTCGGCCGGCAGATCAGGGTCCACGAACGGGAAGCGACGCCACTCGTGCACGAGCTCGGTCTGCGCACGGAACACGGCCGCGGGTGAGGCGGGCCGAAGCCGGCTGAAGCGGGCGATGAAGCGCTTGTACTCCTCGATCACCGCCGCGAGATCCCACGCGGCGTCAGCCACCCGGCGCGGCTCCCCAAAACTGCCGATCCGGCCGTGGAACGACACCACCTCCGCTTCCGGCTCCGCGCGCACGAGCGCCTCGAGCTCGGCCTCGCGTTCCACATGGGGAGTGAGCCACACGCCGCCCCCGAGTGAGCCGAGCCCGGCCCACGCGAGCTGGGTGCGCAGCTGGTGGCGCACCTCGCGCCGCGCCTCCGGCACGCGCAGCACGAGCATGAGCCACTCGCCGTCCCAGTCCCACGGCTCGCCGAACCCGTAGATGCGCTCGGCGCCGCTACGCAGCAGCTCGGCCGTGGATGCGCTGAGGTGCACCCGTGCCCGGCGGCCGTGGCGCTCGCTCACGAGCCAGCCCTCGCGCACGCTGCGCGCGAGCGCCTGCCGCGCGGCGTGCTCGCCATAGTCGAGCGCCCCGAGGGCGGCCACCAGCGTCTCCTGCCACACGGGCTCCCCACGCGGCAGCACGTACTCGCCAAGGACCGTGAGCAGGATCGAGCGGGCGGCCGGCGCGCCCAGCGAGCGCCTTCTGAGCTGGTCGTTCATCGTTGACCGCGATGTTTGTGGATCTGCCGGACGGCCGCCTCGAGGCTCAGCTCATCGAAGGAGGCGACCCAGCCCTTGTCCTGCTGCACGAAGGACTCGGCTCGGTGGGGCTCTGGCGAGGCCTGCCCGACACGCTGCACCGGCTCACGGGCTCCCGCGTATTCGCGTTCTCCCGCTACGGCCACGGCCAGTCGGACCCGCCGCCGCGGCCGCGGACGCCGAGCTTCATGCACGAGGAGGCGCTGGAGGTCCTTCCAGCGGTGCTGCGCGACACAGGCATCGAGCGCCCAGTGCTCGTGGGCCACAGCGACGGCGCCTCCATCGCGCTGATCCACGCGTCCGCGTATCCGGTGGCTGGACTCGTGCTGATGGCGCCGCATGTGTTCGTGGAGCAGATCTGCGTGGATGCGATCAGCGCGGTGCGCGAGACCTTCGAGAGCGGCGGGCTGCGCGACCGCATGGCGCGCCACCACCGCGACCCCGACGCCGCCTTCTTCGGCTGGTGCGACGTCTGGCTCGACCCCGAGTTCCTCAGCTGGAACCTGGAGGAGCTCCTGCCGCGCATCGCGGCACCCACGCTGTTGATACAGGGCCGCGACGACGAGTACGGCACTCTCGCGCAGATCGACGCGATCGAGTCCCGCCTCGGGGGACCGAGCGAGCGCCTGATCGTGAGCGGCGGCCATTCGCCTCACCTCGAGCACCCCGACGAGGCGCCCGCCGCCATCGCGGCATTCATTTCGACGATTCGCGCAGCTTGAACCGCTGCACCTTGCCCGTAACTGTGCGCGGCAGCTCGTCCACGAACTCCACGAGGTGCGGGTACTCGTAGCGGCGCAGGCGCTCCTTGCACCACGCGCGCAGCGCGTCGGCCAGAGCGTCGCCGCGCTGCTCCCCCTCGGCCGCGATCACCACCGCCTTGATGCGGCTCATCTCCTCCACCTCCACGCCGATCACCACGGCCTCGCTCACGGCCGGGTGCTGCATCAGCGCGGTCTCCATGTCGGTGGGCGAGACCCACAGGCCGCCGATCTTCAGCATGTCGTCCATGCGGCCCTCGTAGATGTAGTAGCCGTGCTCGTCCACGCGATAGCGGTCGCCCGTGGCGAACCACTCCCCCACCATGCAGCGCTTCGTCTTCTCGTGCTGGCGCCAGTAGTACGCGGCGCAGCTGTCGCCGCGCACGAACAGTTCGCCGGTGTCCTCGTCGAGCCTGAGCTCGTATCCCTGCACTGGCTTTCCGCTCGTGCCGCGCCGCACGTCGCCGAAGCGATTCGAGCAGTAGATGTGCAGCATCTCGGTGGAGCCGATGCCATCCACGATCGGCACCCCGTAGCGCTCCTCCCAGCGCTCCTCGATGGAGGGGTGAAGCGGCTCCGCGGCGGACACGCACATGCGCACCGACGACAGGTCGGCCGCGGGCTGGTCGAGCATCGCTCGGTAGAGGGCGGGCACGGAGAAGAACAGCGTGGGCTTGAACTTCTCCGCGAGCTCGAGCGCTCGCGGTGGCGTGGTGCGGCCGCTCGTGAGCACCGTGGTGGCCCCCACGCTGTAGGGGAACGACAGGTTGTTGCCGAGCCCGTAGGCGTGGAAGAGCTTGGTGGTGGAGAACGTGATGTCGCCCTCGCTGATCTGGAGGATCTCGCGCGCGTAGGTGTCGCACGTGTAGGCGATGTCGTGGTGCAGGTGCACCACGCCCTTCGGCAGGCCGGTGGAGCCGGAGCTGTAGAGCCAGAAGGCGGGGTCGTCGCGGTGGGTGTCGAGCGGGTCGAGCTCCGCGGGCAGCTCCGCCATCGCCTCCTCGAGCGGCATCGCGCCCTCCGCCTCGCCATTGGCCACGAGCAGCACCGCCGAGCCGCTCCCGCGCGCCTCGACGATCGCCGGCATGAGCAACGCGTCGGCGATCGCCACCTTCGCCTCGGAGTCCTGCAGGTAGTGGCGGAAGTGCTCGAGCCTGTCGAGCGGGTTCACCGGCACGGGCACTGCACCCATGCGCATCGCGCCGAGGAACGCGGCGGGGAACGCCGGCGTGTCGTCGAGCACGAGCAGCACGCGCTGCTCGGGTTGCACCCCGAGGTCCTTCAGCAGGTTGCCCACCCGCGCCGCGCGCGCGGCCAGCTCCGCGTATGTGATCTCCTCGCCATCGGCCGTGCGGATCGCGAGCTTCTCGCCCCGGCCGGCCGCCAGGTTGTGGTCGAGGATCAGGCTGGCGTTGTAGCGCTCAGCCGCTCCGGACAACGACCGATTTGCTGTCCGTGTAGTAGTCAAACGCTTCCTCTCCGTGCTCCTTGCCGAAGCCGCTCGACTTCACCCCGCCGAACGGCAGCTCGTCGTAGACCTTCGTGGGCGAGTTGATCCAGGTGTAGCCGCACTCGAGCCGCTCGGCCGCCTCGCGCGCGCGGTCGAGGTCGGCGGTCCAGATGCTCGACCCGAGGCCGTACTGCGACGCGTTCGAGAGCTCTATCGCCTCGTCCAGGTCGCGCACCCGCCAGATCGGCAAGGCCGGACCGAACACCTCCTCGGTGGCAAACGGCGAGTCCTGCGGTGGGTCGAGCACCACCGTGGGCGAGTAGAAGAAGCCATTCGCCAGCTCCGGGTCATCCGGCGGCCCGCCGCCGCAGAGCAGCTCGCCCCCGCTGCGCAACACCTGGTCCGAGACGAGGTCCCGCTGCTGGGCGGTGTGCAGCGGCCCGATCTGGACGCCATCGGCATCCCCGGGCCCGATCCGCAGCTTCTTCGCCTTCGCGGTGATCGCCTCGATCACCTCGTCTGCCACCGAGTCCACCACGTACACGCGCTTCACCGCAAGGCAGGCCTGGCCGCAGTTGTAGAAGCGACCCATCGATGCCGCGCTCGCGGCCTTCGCAAGGTCGGCGTCCTCGCAGATGATCAGCGGGTCGGAGCCTCCCAGCTCGAGCGTGAGCCGCTTGGTGCCGGACGCCGCGAGCTGCATGATCCGCTCGCCCGTCTTGGTGGAACCGGTGAACGCGACCTTGCGCACATCGGGGTGCGTGACGAGCGCCTCCCCGGCTTCCGCGCCGGTGCCGGTGACCACGTTCACCACGCCCGGCGGCAGCCCGAGCAACTCCACGAACCGCAGCGTGGTGAGCGGCGTGGTGTCCGCCGGCTTGGCCACCACCGTGTTGCCCGCGATGAGGGCGGGGCCGAGTTTGTTGCAGAGCAGCGTGGTGGGGAAGTTCCACGGCACGATCGCCGCCACCACGCCGAGTGGCCGGCGCAGCACCATGCCGTCCGTACCCGGGTCGAGGTGCGGGGCGAAGCCGCCGCGCAGCGCCTTGGACAGCCCCGCGTAGTGCTCGAGCGTCTCCACCGCGCGATTCAGCTCGATACGCGAGTCGCGCAGCGTCTTGCCCTGCTCGCGAGTGAGCAGGGGCACCAGCTCGTCGATGTGCTCGCGGACGCTTTGGGCGCCCGCTGCGAGCAGCTCGCCGCGCTTCGACACGGCAAGCGCCGACCACTCGCCGAACGCCTCGCGCGCGGCGCTTACCGCGGCATCCACGTCCGCCGCCGTGGCGGACGCCACCTCGGTGAACACGCGCCCGTCAGCGGGGTTGGTGATCGGCAGCGGCGCGCCGGCGTTGTGGTGCGCCGCGCCGGCGATGAACGCGCCGGCCTCCGCTGTGGCCTGCGCCCTCATGCGCCCATGAAGGAGGCGGCCCGCTTCTCGGTGAACGCCGTGAGGCCCTCGCGCGCGTCGTTCGAGCGGAACAGCTCCTCGATCAGGTCTCGCTCCAGCTTGAGCCCGTCCTCGAGCGCGAGCTGCGTGCCGAGATACGCGGCGCGCTTGATGTTCGCGATGGCGAGCGGCGGTCCCTTGCCGAGCCGCTCCGCGTGCACCTCGAACTCCTCCCTGCTCCCGAACAGCCCGCTCAGCAGTCCCATTGCGCGTGCCTCCTGCGGTTCGATCTGGCGGCCCGTGAGCAGCAGGTCGAGCGCCGGGCCCAGCCCGATCAGGCGCGGCAGCCGCTGGGTGCCCCCGTTGCCGGGCAGGAGCCCCAGCGAGACCTCGGGCGTGCCCACGCGGTAGCCGGAGTCCAGCCCGTAGCGGAGGTCGCAGGCCAGCGCGATCTCGAGCCCGCCGCCGAGCGCGTGGCCGGCGATCCAGGCCACGAACAGCTTGGGCGATGCCGCCATCGAGCTGAGCGCCGCGTGCGCCACCCGGATCATCTCCATGTTCGTGTCGGCGTCGTTCGCGAGGAACGTCTTGATGTCGGCTCCCGCGCAGAAGAACCTCTCGCTGGCGCTCTCCACCACCACCACGCGGCAATCCGGGTCCGCGGTCGCGGCTTCCACCGATGCGCCCAGCTCACGCATGAACTCGATCTCATACGAATTGGCCGGCGGTGCGTCGAGCACGATGCGGCCGCCGGCGTAGGTCACCGCCATCAGGCGAGCCCTCCCACCACCACGGACTTGAGCTCGACGTAGTGGTCGAGCGCCTCAAGGCCGTGCTCCTTGCCGAACCCGCTGTCCTTCATCCCGCCGAAGGGCAGCTCGTCGTAGCCGTAGTGGATCTGGTTCACCCAGGTCATGCCGGAGTCGATGTCCTGCGCCGCACGGTGGATCTTGCGCACGTCGTGTGTCCAGATCGAGGAGCCGAGCCCGTAGCGGGTGTCGTTGGCGCGGCGGATGGCGTCGTCGAAGTCGGAGTAGCGGAACACCGGCAGCACCGGCCCGAACACCTCCTCCCGCACGAGTCGCGAGTCCTCGCGCGGCTCGGCGATCACCGCCGGCTCGAGGAACCAGCCGCGCTCGTGGCCGCCGGTGCCGCCGCCGATCAGCACCTCGCCGCCGCCGTCCTCGATCTGCTCCACCAGTTCGTCGCGGCCGCGCTGCGTGTGGATCGGCCCCATCCGCAGCTTCGGCTTCTCGGCCTTCACGGTGCCGTCGCCCGGCTCGTAGCGCCCCACGCGCTCCACGAGCTGCCCGACGAAGTCGTCGTACGCCGACTCGTGCACGTACACGCGCTTGCAGCCCAGGCACGCCTGGCCCGCGTTCCAGTAGCGGCCGATGATCACCGCCTTCACCGCGGCCTCCACGTCCGCGTCCTCGCACACGATCACGGGATCGCTCCCGCCGAGCTCGAGGGTCACGCGCTTGAGGTCGGGCACGGCAAGCCGCGCCACGTGCTTGCCCACCTCGGTCGAGCCGGTGAACGCCACGCGCCGCACGTCTGGATGCGACACGAGCGCGTCGCCGATCTCAGAGCCGCGGCCGGTCACCACATTGAGCACTCCGTCGGGCGTGCCCGCCTCGGCGAAGAGCTCGGCCACCCGCAGCGTGGCGAGCGGCGTGGTGGCCGCCGGCTTCGCCACCACGGTGTTCCCCATCGCAAGCGCGGGGGCGACCTTGGTGCCGAGCAGCGTGAGCGGGAAGTTGTAGGGCGTGATGGCGGCACATACGCCCATCGGCCTGCGGATCACCATCCCGTACGCGGGACCGAACGCGGACGGCAGCTCCTGGTGCACGCCGCGCACCTTCGTGGCGGCCTCGGCGTAGTAGTGCACGCCGTGCACGAGGTGTGTGACCTCGCCCAGCGCCTCCGCGATCGGCTTGCCCTGCTCGGCGGTGAGCAGCGCGGCGAGCTCCTTCGCGTTCTCCTGGATGAGGTCGGCGGCGGCGGTGAGGATCGCCGCGCGCTTCTCCACATCGGTCTTCGACCAGTCGGGAAACGCCCGCGCCGCGGCCTCCACGGCCGTGTTCACGTCCGCCGCCGAGCCGGCCGGGACGGTGTCCACCACCTCCTCGGTCGCCGGGTTTACGACCTCGAGCTCAGCGGCTGCCGCTCGCTGCTCGCCGCCGATCAGCATCTGTGGCACTGGCTTCCTCCAGGTTGTCGATGTAGCGCACGCGGAGCTGCTGATAGTCCGCCGCCGCGAATTCGGTCCAGCTCTTGGCGGAGCCGGTGAGCTCCTTCTTCTCGCGCGCGGGAACGCCGGCGGCGAGCATCCCCGGGCCGACCTCGGTGCGCTCGGAGAGCACCGCGCCCGCCGCGAGCATCGCTCCCGCCCCAAGGCGTGAGCGCTGGCAGAGAATCGCCCCCATTCCCACCAGCGCGCCGTCCTCCACCACGCAGCCCTCGAGGATCGATCCGTGACCCACGGTCACGTCGCGCCCCACCACCGTCGGCAGGTCGCCCGCGCAGTGGATCACGGTGTTGTCCTGGATCGAGCTGCCCTCGCCGATCTCGATGTACGAGAAGTCCCCGCGCAGCACCGCGCCGAACCAGATGTTCGCGCGATCCGCCACGCGCACGTCGCCGATCAGGACCGCCGTGGGAGCGATGAACACGTCGCGCCCGATGGTCGGGCGCACACCATCGAGCTCGACGATCAAGGGACCGCTTGACGGCACGGGGGGAGACTATAGACTCACGCTCGTAAGTCAAGTGTCATACGTCGAGACCGATATCGACCAGCTCGCGAGGCGCTCGGAGGACGAGGTGCGCGAGCATCTCGCGGCGGGCAAGCTCGTGGAGGGCCTCGAGCACATGTCGCCCGAGTACCTGCGCGGGATCCGGCGCATCCTCACCGTGTCGGCGGACACCGAGTGGGTGAGCGCGCCCTCCTATCTCCGGGCCGCACAGCACGCCCCCGCGCTCAACAACTTCGGCTCCGCGATGTCGATCATCCAGGACGAGCTCGCGCACGCGCACATCGCCTTCCGCCTGCTCGGCGACTGCGGCGTGGACATGGATTGGCTCATGTACGAGCGGCCCGCGGAGGAGTTCAAGTACCCGTACGCGTTCGACGTGCCGCTGAACTCGTGGGTCGAGCTGGTGTGCGCCAACGCGCTCTACGACCAGGCGGGCTTCGTGCTGCTCAGCGACATCCATCAGTCCTCCACCTTCGGGCCGTGGAAGCGTGCGCTGAAGAAGGTGGACAAGGAGGAGACCTTCCATCTGCGCCACGGCCGCACCTGGATCAAGAAGCTCGTGGCCGACCCGGCCGGCAAGGCCGAGGTTCAGGCGGCGGTGGACTGGATGTTCATCCTCACCCTCGAGTGGTTCGGTCTGCCGGACACGCGCAAGCGGCACGGGATCCAGCTCGAGTACGGCTTCAAGGGGAAGACCAACGACGAGCTTCGCCAGGACTGGATGCGTGAGGTGGTGCCGTTCATGGAGGAGGTCGGGATACGCGTGCCGGCGCATCTCGATGAGGAGTCCGGCATGTACGTGATCGACTGCCCCTTCCCCGCGCGCTTCGACCCCGAGAAGCGCGAGTGGGACCTGTCGGTGGGCACGGTGTCCTGGGACGAGGTGCTCGAACGCTGGAAGGGCCGCGGGGAGATGAACTCGGTGTACGTGCGGACGATGCAGCGCGGCTACCGGACCATGCATGAGTGTTGAAGCGCGCATTTGGGAGGCGCTCCGCCATGTGGAGGACCCGGAGATCCCGGTGTCGGTGCTCGGGATGGGCTTGATCGTCTCAGTGGCGTATGACGCGGCGGAGCGCCGTGCCGACCTCGAGATCACCTACACCGCCATGGGCTGCCCGGCGATGGACTTCATCCAGGACGACATCCGTGAGGCGTTGGTAGCCGATCCGGACATCGACTCCGTGGAGATCGAGGTCGTGTGGGATCCGGTGTGGACGAAGGACCGCATCCGCGACGAGGCGCGCGCAACCATGCGAGAGCTCGGGATCGCGGTATGAGCAGAGCCTGGGAGGTGTTCGCGCGGCAGTCCTACGAGGAGCCGCTCCACCACGTGGGCGCCGTGCGCGAGGACGACGAGGACCTGGCCCTCGTGTCCGCCCGCTCGATCTACGACGAGCAGCCCTGGATCGAGATGATCATCGTGCCGCGCGACGAGGTACGGGAGGCGATCTCAGCGTGACAGCCACCGTGGAGATCCAGTCGCCCGAGCGGGAGGCGCTCGGCCACCTGGTGCTCTCGCTGGCGGACAACAAGGCCGCACTCGGGCGCCGCTACGGCGAGTGGGCGGTGAGCGCGCCCACCCTCGAATCCGCAGTGGCGGCCGCCGCCATGGCCCAGGACGAGCTCGGGCATGCACGGGCGACGTATCCGCTGCTGAAGCAGCTCGAGGTCGCAGGTCGCGGGTCGCAGGTCGCAGGGTGCATGCCCGTGCTTGCCGCCGAGCTTCCGAGCTGGCCGTGGTTTGTGGCCGTCAATTTCGCTGTGGACGGGATGCTCACCGCGTTCGTGCGGGCGTGCGAGCAATCCGCTTTCGTGGGGCTGGCGCAGCGGGCTCGGAAGATCCTTCAGGAGGAGCGCTCGCATGGTGTTCACGCGCGCGCGTGGGCCCGCAGGCTCGCGCGTGATGAGGTTCAGCGCGACCCGTTCGCCGCCGCCCTTGGCGAGGCCTGGTGGCAGGCTGCCCGCTGGGCCGGCCCGCCCGACGGCCAGGAGTTCGCCGCGCTCGTGAGCGGCGGCTACCTGTCCGACGGCCCGGATGCGCTCCGGGGATCGCTTCGCAGCGTCATCGGCGAGGCGCTCGAGGACACAGGTCTCCCCCGCCTCGCGCTGCCCGAGCCGCGCGACTGGGACGGCTGGAACCCCGAGGAGCGCGTGTGAGCAAGCCGGCCTGTCCGAACTGCGGCCGCAACAACAGCGTCGTGCTCGTGTCTCTCTTCGGTGGCCAAATCATCACCGCACAGTGGCACTGCGACGCGTGCCGCACGCATTTCGAGGCCGTCCGGGACGATTTCGAGGAAGGCTGAGCCCACCGGCGGGTCGTATCTTGGGCGGATGCGCCCTCGTGCGGGAATCGGGCTGATCGGCGCGCTCCTCGCGCTCGCGCTCGCGTTCGCCTCGCCTGCGGCGGCCATCACCCCCACGATCAGCGAGTTCTCCGCAGGCCTGACCCCGAGCGACAACCCGTTCGACATCGTGAGCGGCGCCGACGCGAACCTGTGGTTCACGGACACGGGAACGGGGCGCGCGATCGGTCGGATCACCCCCGCCGGGCAGATCACGAAGGTCACGGCCGGGCTCGGCGGCGCCAGTTCGCCGCTCTCGATCACCGCTGCGCCGGACGGCAACCTCTGGTTCACGGACGCGGGCTCTCCCCCCGCGATCGGACGGGTGGACGCGTCGGGGGGGATCCACGAGTTCACCGCAGGGCTCCACTCGAACAGCGCGCTCGACGGGATCGCGGCGGGCCCTGACGGAAACGTGTGGTTCGCCGACCACGGCCCCACGCCCGCCATCGGCCGCGTAACGCCCACAGGGGCGATCCACGAGTTCACGCTGCCGGCCGGATCGTCCCCGGCGGGCGTGGCCGGCGGCCCCGATGGAAACGTCTGGTTCACCGACGCCGGCGGCACCCCCGGCATCGGGCGAATCACGCCCACGGGCGCGGTCCACGACTTCGCGGCCGGCCTCGCGCCGGGGAGCGCTCCGGCGCAGATCGCCGCCGGCCCGGACGGCAACCTCTGGTTCACCGACCAGGGAACGACGCCGGCCATCGGCCGCATCACCCCCGCCGGCTCGATCACCGAGTTCACCACTGGACTCGCCGGCGGCTCCGATCCCGTCGACATCGTCAGCGGGCCCGACGGCGCGCTCTGGTTCAGCGACCAGGGCGTGAAGCCGGCAATTGGGCGCGCCCTCACGAGCGGCGCGATCGCGGAGTTCAACATCGGGCTGCCGAGCGGCAGCAAGCCCTCCGGCATCGCCCCGGGGCCTGACGGGAACGTGTGGTTCGCCGACGACAGCAGCACCAATCCCGCGATCGGCACGATCACCACGCCGCCCGCCACCACCACCGTCAGCGCCAGCGCCACCGGCGCAACCACCGCCGCCGTGCTCGGGATCGTGGACGGGCACGCACAGGCCACCCGCTACTACGTGGAGTACGGCGCGCTCGGAGGATCGCTCTCCGCCACCGGCACACACGGCCTCGGCGTGACCATCGGGCCCACACACGTGACGCTCGGCCTGAGCAGGCTGCGGCCGAACACCACCTACCAGGCGCGCATGGTCAGCGTGAACGGCACCGACACCACGCCCGGTGGCTTCGTGACCTTCACTACCGGCCCGCCGGCGGACCGGATCACTCGCATGACCCTGCGGCCGAAGACCTTCGTGGCCGCGAAGAGCGGGCCCACCGTTCGCTCGGCCCGCGCGCCCGGCGCGCTCATCAGCTACACGGGCAGCCAGCCCGCCACCACGCGCTTCACGATCGAGCATCAGGTGCAGGGTCGCCACCGGGGCAGGAGCTGCGTGAAGCGCACCCGCCGCAACCGCAGGGCGCGGCCGTGCACTCTCTACGTGACCGCGGGCAGCTTCACGCACAAGGACGCCGCGGGCCGCGTGCGCTTCCGCTTCACCGGCCGGCTGCACCACCGCACGCTCAAGCCCGGCAACTACCGCCTGCTCGCCGAGCCGCACAGCGCGGGCGGCGTCGGACGTGTGGTGAGCAAGAGCTTCACCATCAAGGCGCCGCCGCCGAAGCGGCACAAGAAGAAGGGCTAGTGGCTAGCTCAGCGGCGCCGCGCCCGCCCGGGCGAGACGCGAGAGCTCGCCCGAGCGGATCAGGTCGGTCACGGCGCGGATGTCCTCGTCCATGCGGCGGTCGCCGTCCATAAATGGCACCCGCGCGCGCACGAGGTCGTGCGCGGCGCGGGTGACCGGACTCGCCTTCTCAGGCCCGCGAAGGTCGAGGGCCTGAGTCACGGCGAGGAGGTGGATTGCGGCGATGTTCTGGGCCAGCTCCACGATCGAGCGCGCGTCGCGCGCCGCGATGGTGGCCATGGACACCTTGTCCTGGTTGTGGGCCTCGGTGGAACGCGAGTGAACGGTGGCGGGATTCGAGAGCTTGAGTGCCTCGGCCGTCATCGCCGAGCAGCAGAGCTGCATGCCCTTGAAGCCATGGTGCAGGCCGGCTTCCGGGTGCTCGGGGCCGAAGAACGGGATCAGGTTCGGCGTGAGCCCCGCGTTGAACTTCTCGTCCACCACGAGCTCGAGCTGGCGATCCATCAGATCGCACAGGTTCGCGAGCGCGACCTTCAGCGAGTCCATCGCCTGCCCCATGTGGCCGCCGTAGAAGTTGCCGCCGCTCTGCACGCGCCCGCTGTGTGTGTCGAACAGCGGGTTGTCGTCTGAGGAGTTCATCTCGATCTCCACCCAGCGCGACGCCCACTCCAGCGTGTCGCGCAGCATGCCGTTGATATGCGGCGCGCAGCGGATCGAGTACTTGTCCTGCACCTGGCGATGGAGCTCGAGGTATTCGCGGCCGTCGAGGTCCTGGCCGGCGAAGATCTCCTCGCTGTCGAGCGCGAGCTGCGACTGCTCGAGCAGGCCGCGGATCACGCGCGCGCTCTCGATCATGCCGGGGTGCGCCTTCGCCTCGAACAGGAAGGCGTTGAAGTGGCCGCGGTTGCCGAGCAGCGACTCGGATGCCATGGCGGTGCACAGATCCGCCACGTCGGCGAGGTCGCGGGCGTCGGCAACCGCGAGTGCGGAGAAGGCGGTGATGAACGACGTTCCATTCACCAGGCCCAGCCCCTCCTTGGCCTCGAGCTCGAAGGGATCGAAGCCGAGCTCTGCGAGCACGTCGGCCGCCGGGCGCGGCTGGCCGCGGTGGAGCACCTCCACCTCTCCCACGAGAGCCGAGCCGATGTAGGAGAGCGGTACGAGGTCGCCGCTCGCGCCACAGGAGCCGCGCTCGGGGATGAGGGGAAGAACGTCCGCGTTGAGCAGTGCGAGCAGGCGCTCGATCAGCTCCACGCGCACGCCGGAGTTGCCCTTGGCGAGGCAGTTGGCGCGCAGCAGCATCGTGCCGCGGGTCACGTCCGGCTTGGCGGTGGGGCCGGTGCCGCAGCCGAGGTCCCGCAGCAGGTTGTGCTGGAGAGCGGCCGTCTTCGCGGGGGCGATCTGACGGTGAGCGCTGTCGCCGAAGCCGGTGGTCACGCCGTAGATCGGCACCTCGTGCTCGATCAGTTCGCACTTCAGCTCGCGAGCTGCCTCGATGCGAGGGACCGCGTGGGTCGCCAGTCCGGTCTCGAGTCCTCCGCGGGCCACGGCCACAAGGTCTTCGATCGTCAGCGATCCACCGTCGATCTCCAGCTGCAGCTCCGTCCGCGGCAGGACACTCGTCATCGCGCTACCTCTCCCTCGTTTCGACTTCCCCTCGCGCCTGAAATTAGGAAAGGGACCCCGTTGACACAACCTGGGGGCAACATTTAGCCTCCGTGACGCAACAAATGCGCCCTCTGGACGACGTTGATCGCAAAATCCTTGCGCTGCTGCGCGAGAATTCGCGGCGCACGCTCGCGGACATCGGCACTCACGTGTCGCTGTCGGTGGCCGCGGTGAAGCGGCGCGTGGAGCGACTCGAGCGCGACGGCGTGATCGCGGGCTACACCGCGCGCATCGACACCTCGATGCTGGGAGACGCGATCGAGGTGGTGATGGAGGTGTACTGCGCGGACCGCACCTCGCCGGCCGACATCCGACCGTCGTTCGAGCACCTGGACGAGGTGGTGACCGCGTTCACCGTCTCCGGCGAGCCCGACGTGCTGCTCCGGCTGCGCGTGGACAGCGTCGCCCATCTCGAGGAGATCGTGGAGCGCGTGCGCCGAGATCCCAACGTGGTTCGCACACGCACGATGCTCGTGCTGTCCACGATCCTGGACCGCTCCGCCGAGCTGAGTTAGCCTTCCTGATAATGGGGACGCCGCGACAGGGCGACGTGCTGTGGACTCCTCCGGCCGACGCCCGTACCACCACGGTGCTGGGCCGCTACATGGACTTCCTGCGGGATGAGCGCGGCCGCGACTTCGCCGAGTACGAGGACCTCCGGCGCTGGTCGGTGGACGACCTCGAGGGCTTCTGGGGCTCGGTCTGGGACTTCTTCTCGATCCGGGCCCATACGCCGCCCTCGCGCGTGCTCGGGTCGCAGGAGATGCCCGGCGCCGAGTGGTTTCCCGGCGCGACCCTCAACTACGCCGAGCACATGCTCGGGCTCGATGAGGACACGGATCGGGTGGCGCTCGTGTCGCACTCGCAGACGCGCGGCCGCCGCGAGGTGACCTTCGGCGAGCTGCGTGACATGGTCGCGCGCGTCCGCGCGGGGCTCGTTCGCCTCGGGGTGCAGCGCGGCGACCGGGTGGTGGCGTACCTGCCGAACATCCCCGAGACGCTCGCCGCCATGCTCGCCACCACGAGCCTCGGCGCCGTGTGGGCGAGCTGCGCGCCGGAGTTCGGCGCGCGCAGCGTGGTGTCGCGCTTCGGTCAGATCGAGCCGAAGGTGCTGCTCGCGATCGCGGGCTACAGGTACGGCGACAAGCCGGTGGACCGGCGCTCCGAGGTGGCGGAGGTGCGCTCGCAGCTTCCTTCGCTCGAGCACGTGGTGGAGGTGCCGTACGGCGAGGGCTCGCTGCCGGACGCGCTGCCGTGGGACTCGCTGGTGTCCGAGGCGGGCCCGTTGGAGTTCGAGGCGGTGCCGTTCTCGCACCCGCTGTACGTGCTGTTCTCGTCCGGCACCACCGGGCTGCCCAAGGCGATCGTGCACTGCCACGGCGGCATCCTGATCGAGCACCTGAAGAACCTCGGCCTGTCCTGGGACATGGGGCCGGATGACCGCATCTTCTGGTTCAGCACCACCGCGTGGATGATCTGGAACGCGCTGATGTCCGGCCTGCTGTGCCGCTCGTCCGTCGTGATGATCGACGGCAATCCGCTCTACCCGGACCTGCGTGAGCAGTGGCGGATCATCGAGGCCGAGCAGGCCACGATCATCGGGATGGCGCCCGCGTATGCGATGTCATGCCGCAAGCAGGGGATCGAGCCGCTGCGCGAGTTCGACCTGTCGCGCGTGAAGCAGATCGAGGTGGCGGGCTCCCCCATGCCCACCGAGGGGTTCGCCTGGATCTACGAGAGCGTGACGCGCGACGCCATGCTGAACGTGGGCAGCGGCGGCACCGACGTGTGCAGCGGGTACGTGGCCGGCATGCCGCTGCAGCCGGTGTATGCGGGCGAGATGACGGGGTGCTTGCTCGGCGTGGACGCCGCGGCCTTGGACGTGAACGGCAATCCTGTGGTCGGCGAGCTGGGCGAGATGGTCATCCGCAAGCCGATGCCGTCGATGCCTGTGGGCTTCTGGAACGACCCGGGCGACGAGCGCTATCGCGGCACGTACTTCGACATGTACCCCGGCATGTGGCGCCAGGGCGACTGGATCATGTTCACCGAGCGCGGGTCGTGCGTGATTACCGGCCGCTCGGATGCAACGTTGAACCGCGGCGGCGTGCGGCTCGGCACGGGTGAGCTGTACGCCGTGATCGAGGACATCCCGGAGATTCTCGATTCGCTGATCGTTCACCTCGAGGACCGGGAGGGCGGCGCCGGCGAGCTCGTGCTGTTCGTGCAGCTGAGGGAGGGGGTTGAGCTGGACGACGAGCTGCGCGGGTCGATCGCGCGCTCGTTGCGGTCGGCTCTGTCGCCGCGGCACGTGCCGGACACGATCGAGGCGGTGTCGTCGATTCCGCGGACGTTGACCGGTAAGAAGCTGGAGCTGCCGGTGAAGCGGATCCTGCAGGGCGCGGACCGCGACGACGTGGTGCGGCTGGACGCGCTCTCGGACCCGAGCTCGATCGAGGCTTTCGTGGCGTACGCGGGAACGCGTGCGCCGGCCTAGCGCGCGCGGACTTCCACCTCTGCCGTGGAGGTGCCGAGCGAGTCCGGGTGGCTCTTCTGCGTCACCTCACACCGCCACCACTTCGCGTTAGCGCGGGGGCAGGAGACGCTGGCGGGGTTGGCAAGCGGACCCGCCTTCGTGTGCATCAGGCGCTCCGCCACGTCGCTGGCCGTTTCCTGATGGTGGTGACCTCCGCAGCCCGCGACGAGGGCCGACAGCAACAGCAGCAATAAGGGGCGGCTCGAGCGGTGGAGGGAGGGCACGGTGTGGTTTTTTAGGGCTCCTGGCCCTAGAAGTCCACACCGTTAGGTGTCTGCCGTCAGCAATCCGGAGTTTTGGGCGTCCTGCCCCCAAAACTCCGGACGGGTAGGGTCGGATTCGTGCCGGTCACGCTACGCCCAGCCGCTCCTCAGGATGCAGATGCGCTCGCCGCGCTGGTCCACGACGCGTACGTGCATTACGTCGAGCGCATCGGGCGCGAGCCGGGGCCGATGACGAAGGACTACCGCGATGTGATCGAGGAGAGGCAGGTGACCGTCGCGGAGGACGACGACGGGATCGCCGGTCTCATCGTCGTCGGCCCCACCGACCACGGCTTCCTCATCGACAACGTGGCTGTGCACCCCGGCAAGCAGGGCACCGGCATAGGCCGCGCGCTGCTCGAACATGCCGAGCACGAGGCTCGCTCCGCGGGCTACGACTCGATCTACCTCTACACGAACGAGGAGATGACCGAGAACCAGGCGCTCTACACGAAGATCGGCTACGTGGAGTACGCCAGGCGCGTGCGGCTTGGCCTCGCGCGCGTGTACATGCGCAAGCAGCTCTAGTCGGGCAGCCCGATGCGCCGGTCGAATCCTGCCGGCGCGTGGATGTTGAACATCCGGACGGGCACGTCGCCGTGGTTGCGGAATCCGTGCTCCACACCGGGCGGCACCAAGACGAACGTGCCGGGCGGAGCGACCACCTCCTCGTCGCCGAAGAAGAACGTGAGCTCGCCCTCGATGATGTAGAAGGCGTCGTCCTCCTCGCGGTGCACGTGCGCCTCCAGCTCGCGCCCCGCCACGATCTCGATGATCCCGAAGTTGAAGCGCGGGGTGTCCGCCGTGCGGGCGAGGAATTCCACGTTGCCGAGCCGGTGCCCCTCGCCCGGCCGCACCACCACCGGCTTCACGAGCGCTGCCCCACCGCCTCTTCCACCGGCGGTGTGCCGTAGGTGTGGAATGCGTCGATCGTCTTCACGCCCCACGCCTGGCCCTTGGCGCGCTCGGCCTCCGTCCACACCACCACCGGCTCGTCGGGCGCGTACACGAGGCGGCCACCGCTCGTCACCTCCACCCTGTTCCCGCCCGGCTCGTAGCCGTACAGGAACATGCCCTGGGCGATCGTGTGCTTGGAGGGAGCGGCCTCGATGTAGACGTCGTTCTCCAGCCAGATGTCCGCCGCGCGCAGGCACTCCTCGCGGGTGTCCACCCAGAACGCCACGTGGTGAAGGCGGCCGTGGGCGCCGTACGCGTCCGCCGTGTAGATGAGCTCGTGAGCGGCGATGGAAGCGCTCATCCAGGCGCCCGTCTCGGTGCCGTCGTCGAGCTCGATGCGCTCGTACAAGCGGTAGCCGAGGGTGTCCACGCAGAACTCGCGGTTGGCACGCACGTCGGCCGCGAGGATGTTGATGTGGTCGAGGCGCTTCACCGCGCAGCCGCGGCCCGTGTAGCGGCCGGGCACGTTCTTATGCGCGGGCCGAAGGTGCTCCGGCGGGTCGTAGCGCTCCACCTCGTAGTAGAGCTCGAACACGTGGCCGTCCGGGTCGCGGAAGCGGTACGAGGGACCGCGGCCGAGGTCGCCCTCGGTCCAGCCCTCGCCGAGTCCACTCGCCTCGACGCGGGAGACGAGCCGCTCCAGGGCATCCGGATCCCACGCCCGGAGCCCCAGGCACGCCATGCCCGACGTGGACGACTCGGTGAGCTTGGTCGACCAGCGCTGGTAATCGCCCCACCCGCGCAGGTAATACGACTGCCCCTCCTGCGCCTCGATCTCCATCCCCATGACGTCGACGAAGAAGTGCAGGCTCTCCTCACCCTTGGGGGTGAGGATCTCGACTGGGCCCAGATGCGCGAGGTCCGTCATCCCTCAACGATGGCACGAAGGCCGTCGAGGTCGTAGGACAGCTCCCCCGCCTCGAGCTTCGCCCGCTTCACGCGCTCCTTCTCCTCGCGCGCGAGCGACGCCTCGAGCACCTCGTCCACCCGCTCGGCCTCCACCACGGCGGCGCCGTCGGCATCGAGCACCATCACGTCGCCCGTGCGGATGAGCGCGCCACCAACCGTCACCGGCTCGTCAAGCGTCCCCACCGTCTTCTTGTCCGCGCCATGCACGCGCACCCAGCGTGCCCAGATCGGCAGGCCCATCTCGGCCAGCTCCTCCACGTCGCGAACGGCGCCGTCCACCAGGATTGCCGCCGCGCCGCGCGCCTGAGCCTGCGTGGCGAGCAGCTCGCCCACGAGCGCCACGGGCGCCGGGTCGGGCATCGTCAGCACGAGCACCTCGCCCGGCTGAAGGCGCGACATCGCCGCGTGCACCATGAGGTTGTCGTCCTGCCCGCACATCGCGGTGCGCGCGGGCCCCGCGGCGCGGGACCCCGGGACCACCTGAGTCAGGGGAAAGTCCACGAAGCCGCCGCGCCCGCCGGCCTCGTACACGGTCGCGCTGCCCAGGCGCGCCAGCTCGGAGAGCGTCTGGGCGGCGCTCACAGCTCCGTGACCACCTGCGGGATCACGCGCTGGAACGCCTCGGCGAAGCGCACCTCCTGGTTGCCGGAAGCGCGCCGCGCGTGGTTGCCACGCTGCTCGGCCCGCTGGGCGTAGTAGGTCTGCAGGTACTGCTGCGCCTTCATCTCGGCCATCGCCGCGCGCTTTCGCTCGATCACGGGCGTGATGTCCACGAACACGGTCGGCGTGAAGTTGCAGAGCTCTGGCTGGTGCGGTTCGAACAGGAACAGCGCGGGCGGCTTGATCGTGGGGAACGCGCTCGACACGCCGGCGCCCGCCGCGAGGCTGCGCGCGCGATCGACGGCGGCATACGCCACGGGATGGTCGGGGTTGAACGGGTCGCGGTCCGTGTGTGTGATGAGCACGTCGGGGGCGAACTCGCGGATCGCGTCAGCGATGCGCATGAGCGCCTCGTAGTCGATCTGCAGCGGGTAATCGCCGAGATCGAGGCAGCGGAAGCTCGCGCCCAGCGAGGCGGCCGCGCGCTCGGCCTCCCCGTGGCGGATCTCCTTCACGTTCTCGATCGTCTGGCCCTCCTCCTTCCAGAGCTCGCCGGACTCGCCTCGCTCGCCGTACGAGAGCGCGATCACCTCGGCCTCTCCCCCGTTCTCCACCGCCATCGCCACCGCGCCACCCGCGCGCCAGACGAAGTCGGCGGAATGGGCGCCGATCACCTGCACTCGCTTGCTCAACCGCGCACCTCGGTGGGTACGCCCGCAAGCCTCCGGGTGTTCTCCACAGCCATGATCCGGACCTCCTCCTCGCTGAAGCCGGCGCCAAGGAACTGGTCCGCCATCAGCGCGAGCCCGTCCTCCACCGGCGGGTTGAAAACCTGGCCGAGATCCGTGGCCCAGACGGTCCGCTCCGCGCCCACGGCACGGGTGGCGTCGAAGATCTGCTGCCACGAGCACTTGCCGGTGTGGGGCGTGGTGAACGCACGCTCCATCAGCGCCCCCTTGTCGGCCAGGGCCACCTGGTCCTCCGGCGAGATGCGCTGCGAGGGGAACTCGGGATGGGTGACCACGATGTCCCGCACTCCGGCCTCCACCGCGCCGTCAACGAGCGTGAAGATCTCGTCGCGCGCGAGGTGACCGGTGGCCAGCACCATCTCGTGTCGAGCGATCACGTCGAGCACGGCACGCGCCTCGGGCACAAGCTCTCCCGCCGCGTCCACCACCGGCACGGGTTCCGGCACCACGCCCGCCTCGCGGAGCGACAGCTCGAACTTCACCCACACCGGCACCTTGCCGTTCGGATCGGCGGCGAGCACCTCGTGCTGTTCGTTCTCCGAGCTCACCGTGGGGAACCAGACGATTCGCGCACCCTCGCGAGCGGCGATCTCCAGCGCGGTGGGATTCAATCCGCCCACGGCGCGGTTGAGCGTGATGGCCCCGATCACATGGATGCCGGGCACCGCCTCGGACACCACCCGCGCGCGCTCCGCGGTGGAGGTGTAGTGCGACTTGAGGCCGAAGCCGTCGAGCCCAAGCTCGAGGAAGCGCCGCGCCAGCTGCACGTCGCTGATCCGGCGGTCCACCACGTCGGGCGCGATGTGGATGTGGGGGTCGTAGCCGCCGCGAACGAGCTCGCGCGCACGCTCCGAGGGAACGGGGTGACTGTCAGACATTCGGTCGCATCCTATGCGTCGGTTTCGAGAGCAGCCGTGGCGCGCTCGCCAAAGTAGCTCGCCATCAGGAGGTCCCTGTTACCCCGGAGCGCGTCCGCCCGATCGTGCAGCACGAGCTCCCCGTGCGAGAGCACGTAGCCGCGGTCCGCAACGCTGAGCGCGAGCTGGATGTGCTGCTCGACGAGCAGGACGCCGCAGCCGCTCTCGGTCGCGTACTCGCGCACCACCGGCAGCAGGCGCTCCACGATCAGCGGGGCGAGCCCGAGGCTCAGCTCGTCGAGCAGGAGCAGCCTCGGATGCCGCGCCAGGGCTCGTCCCACCGCCAGCATCTGCTGCTCCCCGCCGGAGAGCAGTCCGCAGCGGCGGTCGCGCAAATCGGCGAGCGCCGGGAAGTGGCGGTAGGCGGCGTCCTCGTCCAGGCGCTCGGTCCGGTGGCCGAGGCGGAAGTGCTCGGCCACGGTCAGCCCGAAGAACAGACCGCGGTTCTCGGGCACGTGCGCGATGCCCATCCGCGCCCGTGCGCTGATCGAGCTCCCCGCGAGGTCCTGGCCGGCGAGCATGACGCGGCCCGCCATCGGGTGGACGATGCCGGAGATCGCGCGCAGCGTGGTGGTCTTGCCGGCGCCATTCGCGCCGAGAAGCGCGACCACCTCGCCCTCGCCCACCGTGACGTTCAGGTCCCTCACCACGGCGGCGTCCTCGTAGCCGGCGGTGAGGCTCTCGATATCGAGGACCGCTGTGGCCATCAGGCCCCCGACACCTCGGCCGCGGCCCCGCCGAGGTACGCGCTCACCACGCGCTGATCGTTGCGCACGTCCTGCGGGGCCCCGGCAGCGATCAGCTTGCCGAACTCGAGCACGAATATGCGGTCGCACACGCTCAGCACAAGCCCCATGTCGTGGTCGATCAGCAGCATCGACTGCCCCTTGTCGGCAAGGCCCCGAAGCCGCCGCCCGAGCTCCTCGCTCTCACCGGTGTCGAGCCCCGCCGCCGGCTCGTCGAGGCAGAGCAGGCGCGGCTCGGTGACGATCGCGCGTGCCACCCCCACGAGCTTGCGCTGCCCCTGCGACAGGTCGCCGGGCATCAGGTCCTCCGCCCAGGCGAGGTCGAGCAGCTCGAGCGCCTGCTCGACCTCCGAGCTCGTGGCGGCGGAGTCGCCGAACATCTCCTTCGCCACCTGCCACAGTGACGGTCGCCGCGACGCCACCGCCAGGTTCTCCCGCACGGTCAGGTCGTCGAAGAGCTCGGTGCTCTGCCAGGTGCGCGCCAGCCCGCGGACCGCCCGCTCGTGGGGCGAGAGTCCCGCCAGGTCAAAGCCGTCGAGCGAGATGCTCCCCGCGCAGCTCACGAAGCCGGTGATGGCGTCGACGAAGGTCGTCTTGCCCGCGCCGTTTGGGCCTATGAGCCCGACGAGCTCGCCCTCACCAACGTCGAGGTCGATGCCCGCGAGCGCGCGAACGCCGCCGAACTGCACCGATACCTGCCTGGCGTCGAGAACCGCGCTCATCGCTCGGCCGCCGCGGTGGGTGCCGGAGTCTTGGCGGTGAAGAGCGACCCGCGCTCGCCGCGCCCGCCCGGCCTTCGCGAGCGGTGCAGCCGCTTGTAGAACGCGCCCGCCACGCCCTCCGGATGCTGGATCAGCGTGAACAGGAGGATCACGCCGCCGAAGAGCAGGAACCAGTTGCCGTTGATGCCGAACCACTTGTCGAGCGCGTGCGGCACGAGCCCCTCCGTGGAGATGAGACCGGCGAACACGGCGCCGGACACGAGCGTGATGCCGCCGGCGTACGCGAAGGCGATGAGCGCAAGCGCGGTGACGGCGTCGAAGCGGTCCGCGCTCACCGAGCCGAAGTTGTACGCGTAGAGCGAACCGGCAACGCCCGCGATGAACGAGCTGATCCCGAACGCGAGCAGCTTGACGTTGCGGACGTTCACGGCCGCCGCCGCGGCGGCGCGCTCATTGGAGCGCACCGCGAGCATGCGCTCGCCGAGATTGCCGCGCCGGATCGCCGCCACGAACAGGCACATCACCACCGTCACGCCCAGCGCCACCCAGCCGAACACAGGGCTCGGCAGGCTGCCGTCGAGCCCACGGAAGGCGGAACGCGGGCCGAGATCGAGCCCGAAGAGGTGCGGCTCTGGCACGGGCGAGCCGGTGTCGCCGCCGCCCCAGGTGGAGTTGATGAATCCGAAGTTCACTATCGCCACGGCCGCGCCCAGCGTGACCACCGCGAGGCTCACCCCGCGCACGCGCAGCGCCGACACCGCGGTGAGCAGGCCGAGCGTGACCGCCATGATCGAGCCGCAGATCGGCGCCAGCGGGAAGCCGATACCGGCGTCAACGGCCATGTGCGACACCACGAACCCCGACGCGCCCGCCAGGCTCAGCTGCACCACCGAAATCTGGCCGACGAAGCCGGTGATCACCACGAGCGACAGCGCCATCACCGTGCCGATGAGAGTGTTCACGAGCGCCTGCCTGAAGTCGAAGGGCAGCACCACCAGGGCCACCGCGCACACGAGCGCGAACCCGATCGCCGGCGCCGCCAGCCTGTTCGGCCGCGGCACCTCCGGCAGCCGCTGCTCCACCAGCTCGCCACGCCCCGGCAGCGCCGCGCCGCGCAGGAACATCGCCAGCACGATGATCAGGAACGCGATCAGCTCCTTCGTCCCCGGCAGGGGCACGCCCTGGTCCGTGGGGAACCAGGACTTGGTCGAGAAGTAGTCGATCAGCGAGTTGAGGATCCCGATGCCGAGTCCGGCCGCGCAGGCGATTCCGAACGACGTGAGCCGCGCGAGCAGCGCCGCCGCCAGCGCCGGCACCACCTGGAGCGGCAGCGACACCGTGTCGAGCTGCGTGACCGAGGCCGCGAGCACGCCCACGCCGCCGGCCACAACGCTCGCCAAGAGCGTGTTGCCGAGCGACAGCTGGTTGGCTGACAGACCGGCGATCTGCGCGTTCAGCTCGTTCTCCGACGCCGCACGCGTGGCGAGACCGAAGCGCGTCCAGCGGTAGAGCACCGCCAGCACGATCGCGATGCCCACAACGATGCCCGCCAGGATGAAGCGGTCCTCAGGCACGGTGTTGCCGAACACCTTCACCGTGCCCTGCGGGAGAATTGACGGCTGCGGCTTCTGGTCGGTGCCGAAGGCGAGAAGCATCGACGCCTGCGCCACGAGCAGCACCCCAAGCGAGGACACGAGCTTGGCGAGCGGGGACGCCGTGCGCAGCGGCCTGAACGCCACGAACTCGATCAGCACCCCGATCGCGAGCGTGATGAGCAGCGTGAGCAGGAGCGCCGGCGCGGTGGCGAAGTGCACGCCGCCGTACTCGCCCGTCTTCAGAGACCAGTACGCGTAGCCCGACAGCATCGCTATCGCGCCGGTGGCGAGGTTGATGATCCCCGAGCCTCGGTAGGTGAGCACGACCGCGAGCGCAATGCCCGCTATCAGCGCGCCCGAGCCGAGGCCCAGCAGTACGAATAGGAGTACCTGTTGCATCGATCTCCCGCGGGGTCAGCCGGGCGGGACCTCGAGCGAGGCCCCGCCCGGTCGGGTCATCTCACTGCGGCGGCTGCAACCAGGACGCCGCCTTCTTGAAGTCGTTCTTCCCGTGGTAGGTGAAGAACTGGGTGCGGTCGTTGCAGACCGCCGGAGCGTCCGGGTACTTCCCGCACTGCAGCTCGGGAGCTCCGAGGGCCACCGGGCCCGTGAAGCTCTTCGCCTTGTTCAGGATCGCGCTCGAGCTGAGGTTGCTCGGCCCGAGCTCGTTCAGGAACTTGATCGTGGTGAGCACCTGCGAGAAGGTCACGATCACCCACGGATCGGGCGCGTCCTTCACCTTGTACTGCTGCGTGACCTTCATGTACGGCGGCATCCCCGGGTCCGTGGGGTCGCCGTAGAGCGAGCTGGCGATCGCGTAGGTCCAGATCGGATAGTCGCCGCCCAGACCGGCCGAGACCGTCGGGTTGAGGCACAGCGGGGCCGACACGATCTTCTTCGCGTCGGTGATTCCGAGCTGCTTGAGGCCCTTCGCCTGGTTCACGCACCCCGACGCGTCGCTGTACGGGATCACCATGTCGGCGCTCTGCGCGCCGGCCGCCGTGAGCGGCCCGATCAGGTCGGTCTGCCCCTGCGAGTAGCCCACCTTCTTCACCTTCACGCCCGCCGCGGTGAGGCCCTTGGCGATCGCGGCCGCGCCGTCCGTGATACCCGCGATGTTCGGGTAGACGAGTGCCGCGGTCTTCGCGTGCAGGATGTCCTTCGCGTACGTGCCGAACGGACCCAGCACCTTCGTCACGTCGCCGAACAGGATCACCGAGTTCTTCTGCACCGAGTTCACCGGCGTCACGCCCACGCCGGTGATGATCGGCTTCTTGCCGGCGATGGTCGAGTAGAAGGGCTGGATGCCGATCGCAACGGCGCCCATGTCGATGACGGGGACCGTCTTGTCGTTGCCGAGCTTCTGGGCGCACGAGGTGCCCTCCTCCTCGGCCGACTTGATGAAGCACGTCTTGAGCTTCACCGGATGGCCCGCGATGCCGCCGAGCTGGTCGTTCACGTACTTCACGGCGAGGTCCGCGCCGTCGGTGGCGGCCGCGCCGATCACCTGCTGGCCGCCCTGCTGGTTCACCCAGCCGATGTAGATGGGCGACTTGGAGGGGTCAGCCTTGCCCGGCTTGCCCCCGATGTAGGCCTGATAGTCCGTTACGGACTTCTGCCCGGCTCCTCCGGTTCCCGCTCCGCCAGCCGCCTGCGTGGAGCTGCCTCCGGCGGTGGACGCGGGGGTGGTGCCGGCGCTCGTGCTGGTGCTCGAGCCGCTGCCG
Organism: Thermoleophilaceae bacterium; assembly: GCA_036378175.1. Classification (GTDB taxonomy): domain Bacteria; phylum Actinomycetota; class Thermoleophilia; order Solirubrobacterales; family Thermoleophilaceae; genus JAICJR01. The sequence continues at coordinate 3,603 of DASUWY010000004.1, read as the reverse complement.
CCGCACCCTGCTGCCACCAGGGCCAGACCCACTACTGCGGCAGCCCCGAAGCCGGTCATTCGACGCTTCGAACTCACTGCCCCTCCAATCCCTCGAATCGAAGACTCGAACCGGGACGGAGATGCCCAGCCGTCCCCGCTCAACCCGCGAGGATTTAACCGTATCGTCGTCTATCTTGTCAACAATATTTGTGACGGTTAAGGTCAGGCAGAATGGCTCGGAAGATGACCACCCAAATCGGCCCCGACGACGGCGGCGCACGCCGCCGCCGCGCCCGCGAGGACGACGGCTACCTGCGCCTGCGCGAAGCGATCATCCGGGGCGAGCTCGCCCCCAACCAGCGGCTCGTGGAGGCCGACATGAGCAGCGCCTTCCGGATGCCCCGTGCCGCCGTGCGCACGGCACTCGTGCGGCTGGAGCACGAGGGACTCGTGGAGCGGCAGCCCCATCGCGGCGCGCGCGTGCGCCTCGTCACCGAGCAGGAGGCCGTGGAGATCCTGCAGGCGCGGGCGGCCCTCGAGGGGCTGGCGGCGCGGCAGGCGGCGCTGCGGATCACGCCCGCCACGGCGGCCGAGGTGCGGGAGGTGCTGGCGCGCCAGCGCGCCGCGCTCGCCGGAGAGGACCTGATCGGCGCCTCGGACGTGAACGCGGAGCTTCACGCGAAGATCGTGGAGCTGTCCGGCCACGCCACCGCGCAGCGGCTGATCCGCTCTCTCAACTCGCAGATGGTGCGCTTCCAGTTCAGGACGATCCTGATCCCGGGCCGGCCGTCCCAGTCGCTCGAGGAGCACGGCGCGATCGTGGACGCGGTGGCCTCCGGGGAAGCGGACAAGGCCGAACGCGCGATGAAGCGCCACCTCACGAACGTGGCGAAGGCGCTCGAGCGCTCGCAGAGCTAGCGCCGGCGGCGAGGCGGAACACCGGATAACCCGGCGCGATCCGGCGCAGCTCCTCCTCCGGTGAATCGGGCCCCACACCCTCGAAGAACACGCCCACCTCGAACTTCCACTTCTTCAGGTACGCGCGCAGCAGCGGTGGCTTCTCGTCGTCTGTGAGCTCCAGGGCGCTGAACGTCTGCGTACGGCGCCCCACCCGCAGCCTCGCCTCACCACTCGCCCGCAGGTTCTTCACCCACTGCGTTTGGCCTCGCGGGGCCACCAGGTAATCCACGCCCTCGTGGCGCAGCAGGTTGACCGGAACCTGTCGCCACTCGCCCGACTTGCGGCCCTTCACCTCGAGCACGCGCGATCCGTACACGCTCAAGCCCACGCGCGTGAGCCCGGCGACGATGGGGTTGAAGACGTGTGTGGTGAACCAGCCCGGACGCTGGTAGCGCTCAGCCACGGTTTCCGCGACCGGTCGAGGTCAGACGGCCGCCTTCGCGCCCCACAACTCGCGCGAAGCGATCCGCGCGCCCTCGGCCAGCGCCGCCAGCTTGGCCCACTGGATCTCGGGATGCACGCGGCGGATGAAGGCGCCCTGAGCGAAGCCGCAGTCGGTGCCGCCCATCACGTTCTCGCGCCCCACGATCTTTGCCAGCCGCGTTAGCCGCTGCGCCACCAGCTCGGGGTGCTCCACCACGTTGGTGTGGTGCGTGACCACGCCCGGAATCAGCTTCTTGCCCTCCGGGAACTTCACGTCCTCCCACACCTGCCACTCGTGCTCGTGCCGAGCATTGGCCTGCTCCATCAGGTAGGCGCCGGCGTTCACGCGCAGGATGAGGTCCACCACGTCCTTCAGCGGTGGGTCATACGCGTGCGGCCCGTGCCAGCTTCCCCAGCACACGTGGTAGCGCACGCGCTCCTCGGGTAGCCCGCGCAGCGCGTGGTTCAAGGCGTCCACGCGCAGCTCCGCCCACTTGCGGTAGTCCTCCCACGAGCCGCCGAGCGACATGATCGAGTCCGCCTCGTGCATCAGCACCGCGTCGTCCACCTGGAGCATCAGCCCGGCGTCGACGATCGTCTTGTACTCCTCGTGCAGCGCGTCAGCGAGCGCGTATACGAACTCCTCCTCGCTTGAGTAGTGCTCGTTCTCCAGCCAGTACGCACTGGCCGGCGCCACCACCGGCAGGAACAGGTCGGTGACCTCGAGGCCGGCCGCGGCCTCGGTGAGGTTGGCGATGTCGCGCTCGAGAGAGGTGGTGTCGTACTCGATCGGCGCCGTGCACACCCATACCTTGCCCACCGGCTCCTCGTCCGTCTCCTCCTCTTCCTTCGCACCGAGGCTCTCGCGGTTGGCCTTCTCGAACTCCGCGTCGTGCTCGGCGTAGAAGCCCGGGAACGCCTGGCGGTCGCGACTCGGCGGCAGGACGCTGCTTCCCTCGAGCGGGATGTCGCGCGCCTCGAGCCCGGTCACGCGCTCGTACAGGTAGATGATCCAGTTGGACTTGCCCATCTCGCCGTCGTTGATCACGTCGACGCCGGCCTCCACCTGCTTGCGGACGGTGTCCTTCACCGCCTCCTGGAGAGCCTGCTGGTAGGCGGCGTCGTCGACCTCCCCACCAGTGGCCTGCGCGGCAAGAAATGCGAGCAGCTCCGGCGGCCGGATCAGGCTCCCCGTGTGCGTGGTGAGAATCCTGTCCACCTGTCCTCCCTTCGATCAGCGGCAGAGCGAGCGCGACTCTTGCACTCGTCACCGATCTTGTCAACAAAAGAGTTGATAGGCAGCCCGGCCACCGCCGGATACCGCGAAGGTTCCTGGCTCAGCCCCGGATATGGGGCTCGATCCAGGCCTTCCGTCGCTGCTCAGGCCTGCTGCGAGGCCAGCTCCGCGCCCTCGGCCAGCGACTGCAGCTTCAGCCACGCCACCTTCGGGTCCACGAGCGAGAAGCGGATGAAGGTGTCGAAGCCGCAGTCGGTGCCGCCCATCACGCGGTCCTTGCCCACGATCCGAGCGACGCGCAGCAGGCGATCGGCCACAACCTGCGGGTGCTCGACGTAGTTCGACTTCACGTCGATCGTCCCGAGGATCACGATCTTGTCATCTGGCAGCGGCACCTCCTCGAACACGCGGTACTCGTGCTCGTGCCGCGGGTTCGCCCCCTCCGGGTAGATCGCGTGCGCGTTCACCTTGTACACCTGCTCGATGATCTCGCGCAGCGGCACGTCCTTGTGGTGCGGGCCGCCGTAGTTGCCCCAGCACACGTGGAAGCGCACCTTCTCCGGCGGGATCCCATCGAGCGCCGCGTTCAGTGCCTCGATCGCCAGCGGCAGGTGGGTGTGCCAGTCGCCCACGCTGCTGCCCACGGAGCGGCAGTGCGCCGCCATGGCGCAGTCCGGCGAGTCGATCTGCAGGTTGAACCCGGCGTCGACGATCGCGTCGTACTCGTATGAGAGAGCGTCCGCCAGGGCGCCGAGATACTTCTCGTGGGAGCCGTAGTGCTGGTCCGGATAGTTGAACGCGATCTGCCCTGGGCTCACCGCCCCCATGAACGCGTCGGATGGGTCCGTGTCACCGAGCGCGTTTTCAGGCGCTCGATGTCCTTGTGCACCGCGTCCCTGTCCTTCAGCGTCACCTCGCCCACGCAGTTCGAGAAGACCACATGCGCCATCGAATCCGTGGCGAACAGGCGCATCGCGAGCTCGGGGAAGTCCGCGACGTCGT
>DASUWY010000003.1 GCA_036378175.1 Thermoleophilaceae bacterium | reverse complement strand
GCGTGACCGCGGGCAACTCCTGCCCGCTGAACGACGGCGCCGCCGCGGTGCTCGTCATGTCGGACGCGCGCGCGAAGGAGCTCGGGCTGAAGCCGCGTGCGCGCGTGATCGCGTCGGCCACGAGCGGCCTCGAGCCGGAGATCATGGGCGTCGCGCCGATCGGCGCTATCCGCAACGTGCTGCAGCGCGCGGGGATGACGATGAGCGACGTGGACGTGGTCGAGCTGAACGAGGCGTTCGCCGCTCAGGTGATCCCGATCATGAACGAGTGCGACATCCCGCTCGAGAAGCTCAACCCGCACGGCGGCGCGATCGCCCTCGGCCACCCGTTCGGCATGACCGGCGCGCGCATCATGGCCACGCTGCTGAACGACCTCGAGTCGGACGACAAGCAGATTGGCCTCGAGACCATGTGCGTGGCGGGCGGCCAGGGCATGGCGATGCTCGTTGAGCGCTTGAACTAGTTCGGACGCTTGCAGCAGCAATAACGGGGTCAGACCCGAAGTGGCAGATTTCACCGCCGGATACCGACGGCACAATCTGCCAGTTCGCTAGCAGCGCGCCAGCGCCCGCGCGTAGAAGCCCAGGTAGCTCGCCCAGTGGCTGCGCCAGTACGAGCCGGTGTGGCCGCCCGGCCAGCGGTGCACGGTGATCTTGAGGCCGCCGCGGCGGAGCGCTGAGACGAAGGCGCGGTCGCCCGGGTCGAACGGATCGGCCGTGCCCGCGTCGAGCCACAGCGGCTTGCCGGCCCACGCGCTCGGGTGGGTGCGCGCCACGCGCACGATGTCGTGGCGGGCGAAGTCGGCGCCGTTGTCGAACGCGCCTGGTGCGGTCTCCCCCGCGCTCTGCCAGATCGCGGGCGAGTGGCCGCCGACCGCGCAGAAGCGTCCAGGGTGCAGACGCGCGAGGTCGAACGCGCCGAAGCCCCCCATCGATATGCCGCCGATGGCCACACGCCTGGGGTCGGCCCCGAGCCGCCTGATCGCGCGCGGGATCACCTCCTCCATCACGTAGCGGCCCCAGGCCGCGCCGCGGCGGTCGTGCCAGTAGGAGTGATCGCCGCCGTCAGGGAAGACGATGTCGGGCGCGTGCGAGCCGAGGCGTGCGAGCGCGGCGAACATCTGCGAGTTCAGGTTGCCGTCCTCGCCCATGCCGCGACCGTGGAGGAACACGAGCAGCGGCCGCGGCCCGGAGATCGCCCCGCCGGGCGTGACGGTGGTCTCCCGAAGGCGCGCGTGCACGAAGCGACTGCGGACGATGAAGTGCTCAACCCGCGCGCCGTGGCGGTCCGCGCGAGCCGAGCGGGCGATCGCCACACCCGCCACCAGAACGGCGGCGAGCAGGCCGAGCCCTACGAGAAGGCGCCGCAACCTACGCGCCGAGGGCCGGGATGCCGCCCATGAAGAGCCGCGTGCAGAAACGCGCCGCCTCGTGGACGTCGGGCGGATCGCGGTCCAGCATGTGGGTGGCAACCTGGAAGCCCGCGCCCACCATCGCGGTGGCGAGGTAGTCGAGGTCCACGCTCGGCAGGTCGCCCCGCTCGGTCCAGTCTCCGAGGTCCACGAACAGGTCGCGAATGCCGGCCTCGAAGATCTCGTCGTCCGTGACCACGCCCACCACGCCCGCGTTCCGGCGCAGCACCTGGAACAGCTCCCGCTCCTCGAGCACGAGCTCGAAGTACGCGCGGTACGCGCCCTCCACGCGTTCCTCCACCGTGCGCCCCGGGACCCGGCGCTGAGCGCTCACCACCGCGCGCGCCTTCTCCGCCAGCTCGGCGATCAGAGCACGGAACACGTCGTTCTTGTCGTCGAAGTAGTTGTAGAAGGTGCCGCTCGCGAGATCCGTGGCGCGCACGATGTCGCGCGCGGTGGCCGCGCCAAGGCCCTTCTCCGCGAAGACCTTGCGCGCAGCCGCGAGCAATTTCGCGCGGTTCTGGGCCTTCAGTTCCTCACGGCGCCCGCTCCCCGCGCCCGTGACCATCCCAGTCGCCACAAGCGGTCTTGTACATGCCCCATTCCCGCCGGTCAACCCCAATGGACGCTTTTGCCAGGCGAATCTAGGTTCTAAAGGGAATCGGGCGGCGGGTCGATAGGCGCGCAGGGTGTTCGGAGGCAATCTCGGTCCGATGTCTCGTCCGATCCGCCAGCAACTGCTGTTGCGGACTGCTTTGGCGCTCGCGGTGGTCGCGCTTTGCGTGAGCGTGGCGGGCGTGCTCGCGGCTCGTCAGGAGGCGTCTCAGCGCCTGGACGACAGCGCCGCGGCCGCGAAGTCGATCTTCCAGCAGACCCTCGCGCTCCGCACCCGCCATGCGCACGGCCGGGCTGAGCGCGCGAAGGCTTTCGCGCTGGCCGCTGCCGACGCTGGCCGCGCCACCGGCACCCAGGTGACGGTGGGCTCGCCGGCGGGCAGCGGGCATCTCTACAGCTACCCGCTCGGCGGAGATCGGCGGCTGAGCGTGGTGGTGTCAGCGGCCCCGGTGGCGAGCGCCACGCGCAGCGCGCTCTTGATGGGGCTCGGCATCGGCGCGGGCGTGATGCTCGTGCTCGTGTCGCTGCTCATCGCCGGCATCGACCGCGCGGTGGCAAAGCCGCTCGCGCGCTTCGCGGACGCGGTGAAGAAGGCGCAGGAGGGCGACGCGTCAGCGCGCGCGGATGAGAAGGGCCCCGCCGAGATCCGTGAGGCGGCCCGAAGCTTCAACGCGTTCCTCGTGAAGGTCGCTGAGCAGCGTGAGCGGCTGAAGGCCGCCGCGGCGAGCGATCCGCTCACCGGGGTGACGAACAACCAGCAGTTCCACGAGTCGCTCGGGATCGAGCTCAAGCGCGCTGAGCGCGAGAACACCGCGGTGAGCCTCGTGGTGCTGGACATCGACGGCTTCGGCTCGATCAACGATGCTCATGGCCGCAGCTTCGGCGACGAGGTGCTCCAGCGCGTGGCCGATCAGCTCCGCTCGATGATGCGCGCCACCGACCTGCTCGCCCGCATCGGAGGAGACGACTTCGCGCTGATCATTCCCGGTGCCGACGCCAAGCTCGCCACCTCGATCGCGGAGCGGGCCCGTAAGGCAGTGGCCGACGCATCCACGAAGGAACGCCGCATCGCGTGCTCTGCCGGCGTGGCCTCGTACCCCGAGGACGCGCGTGATGGGGCCACCCTGTACCAGCTTGCATGTGGGGCGCTCCGCTGGGCGAAGGCGAGCGGCCGCGGGCAGACGCGGCGCTACGACGCCGAGAACGTGGCGGTGCCGACGGACCAGGAGGAGCGCGCGGAGATCGAGGGGCTGCTCGAGCGCGAGCAGCCGCTCATCCCGTTCTTCCAGCCGCTCGTGTCGCTCTCCACCGGGCGCATCCTCGGCTACGAGGCGCTGTCGCGCTTCCCAGAGCCGCCCGGGCGTGGCCCCGACTCATGGTTCGCGCAGGCGGCGCGCGTGGGTCTTGCCGCCCGGCTCGAGGCCGCCGCCCTCCGCGCCGCGCTCTCGAAGCAGGGTCGCCCGCCCGGCACGTTCCTCTCGATCAACGTGAGCCCGACCACGCTCGGCTCGGCGGAGGTGAAGGCGGTCCTGCCCGCGGACATGACCGGTCTCGTGGTGGAGATCACCGAGCACGAGCTGGCGGACGACCTCGACATCCTCGAGAGGGAGCTCGTCTCACTGCGCGAGCGCGGGGCGAAGATCGCGGTTGACGACGCGGGCGCGGGCTACTCAGGGCTGCAGCAGGTGATGCGGATTCAGCCCGACGTGATCAAGCTCGACCGCTCGCTCGTGATGAACCTTCATGAGGATCCCGCCAAGGAGGCGCTGATCGATTCCTTCGTGCGCTTCGCGCGCCGCACCGGAGCGTCGGTGTGCGCGGAGGGAATCGAGACGATGGAGGAGCTCAAGCTCCTCGCGGATCTCGACGTGACCTATGGGCAGGGATACGTGCTGGCGCGGCCGTCGCCCGACTGGGGCAGCGTGGCGAGCTCGGTGTCTGAGACTCTGCTGCGCTCGAGCCTGCGCAGCCAGGGCGACACGAGCTGCGGGGACGAGCTCCCCGAAAGCGGGGACCAGCGGCTCGAGTACGTGAGCGCGCGGCTGTCGAAGATCAACTCGTTCGACGAGCTCGTGGACTTGTTCCCGCTGATCGGAGTGGAGCTCGGCGCCGACGCGGTGTGCCTCTCCCGCTGGCTGCGTGACCTGGGCGCGGTGGAAACCATGGTGGACAGCACCTCGGAGGAGCCGGCCACGCGCTACAACCTCGCGAACTACCCGTCCACGGCGCACGTGCTGAACACCGGCGAGGCCATGCAGGTGCTCGTGTCCGACCCGGGGGCGGACCTGGGCGAGCTCGCGCTGCTCGGCCGGCTCGGCTACGAGTCGCTGCTCATGGTGCCGGTGGTGTGCCGCGACGAACGCCTCGGCCTGCTCGAGGCCTACAGCGCGGTGGAGCGGCCCTGGACGCGCAGTGAGATCAACCGCGCTCGGATCATCTCGTACCAGCTTGGGGCGGTGCTGGACGGCCTCGAACGGGTTGAGGCCGCCAAGCTGCTGACCACCGGCTCCTAGCCGATTACGAGCACGATCTTGCCGAGCTTTCCGCCCTGCTCGAAGCGCTCGTAGGCCTTCTCTGCCTCTTCCAGCGGGAAGGCCCCTGCGATCGGGACGGTGAGCTCGCCGGCGTCGAACAGCGGCAGCACATGGCGCTCCATCGCGCGCATCGCGGCCGCCTTCTCCTCGAGTGGGCGGGCGCGGAGGGTCGAGCCGCGGATGCTGCCGCGCGTGCCCATCAGAGCCGCAAGGTGGATCTCCGCCTTGGCCCCGGCGCCGATGCCGATGATCACGATGCGGCCGAGCGTGGCGAGCGACTGAAGGTTCCCCGGCAGGTTCGGCGCGCCGACCAGCTCGAGGATCACGTCGAACGGGCCATGCTCCTCGAACCCCTCCGGCGGGATCACCTCGGCGCCGAGTTCCGCCACCTTGCCGCGGTGTGACTCGTTGCGCACCGTGGCCGTCACGCGCGCGCCGGCCGCGCGGCCGAGCTGGACCGCGGCCGTGCCCACGCCGCCCGCGGCGCCGTGCACGAGCAGGCGCTCGCCCGCCTGGAGACGGGCCTGCGTGAAGAGGGCGTCGTGCGCAGTCGTGAAGACCTCCGGCGTGCCTCCCGCGGACGGCCAGTCGAGCGACTCGGGCACCGGCATCGCCACGCGCTCGTGGAGAACGGCCAGCTCAGCCTGACCGCCCCCGCCGACGATGGCCATCACGCGGTCGCCCTCCTTGAAGCGGGTCACGCCGTCGCCGAGCGCCGCCACCTCCCCGGCCAGCTCCAGGCCGAGAATGTCAGGAGGTGAACCGGGCGGCGCCGGATAGCGGCCTTTCCGCTGCATCATGTCTGCCCCGTTCAGGCCGGCCGCGCGCACAGAAACGAGTATCTCGCCCTTCCCCGGTTTGGGGTCCGGCCGCTCGTCCACACGCAGGTTTCCGTCTTCCACCGTGACCGCTCGCATGCGGCGGCATGCTACGGATCGGGGCCGCTTCCCGCCGATCCCCCCGATAGGGTGCGCGACGGTTTTCGGTTAGACCAGACGTTTTTCGGGGGAGCCTCAGGCTGGATGAGAGTGCCGTCACCTTTTGCAGCGCCGCCAATTTGGCGTGAGGGCCGACTGGGACTGGAGGTCGCTTCTCTGCTCAGGGACCCGGTCTTCAAGGGCGAGGGCGTGACGGACGCGGCGGGGCAGCCCGTGATGCTGATCCCCGGTTTCCTCGCCGGCGACGACTCTCTCGGCCTCATGACCCAGTGGCTGCGCCGCACCGGCCACCACACGCGCAAGGCCGGGATCCGCTCGAACATCGACTGCTCCGAGGCGGCCGTCGCGCGCCTCGAGGAGCGGGTCGAGGTGATGGCGGAGTGTTGCGAGCAGAAGGTGGCGATCGTCGGCCAGAGCCGCGGCGGCAATTTCGCGAAGGTGATCGCGATCCGCCGGCCCGACCTGGTGTCCGGGATCGTCACGCTCGGCTCGCCCCAGCTCGATCCGCTGGCCGTGCATCCGCTGGTGGCCCTGCCGGTGCTCGCCGTGGGCGCGCTCGGCACGCTCGGCGCGCCTGGGCTGTTCAGGCACTCATGCCGCAACGGCCGCTGCTGCGAGAGCTTCTGGGAGGACATGCACGCGGACTTCCCCAATGGCGTGGGCTACGTGTCCATCTACTCGCGCAGCGATGGAATCGTCGACTGGCACTCATGCCTCGACCCCGCCGCTGAGCACGTGGAGATCCAGGCGAGCCATTGCGGGATGGCGGTGTCGGGGCAGGCCTACCGGGCCACGGCGGAGGCGCTCGAGGGATTCAGGCGGGGCGAGCTTCGCCGGCAGCAGGCGCGCACGTACCGGCGCGCCGCCTAGGGCGCAGGCCGGTCACTGGTCACCAGTCACCAGCGCAACCGCGCCCACCACATCGCCGCGGCGCAGCTTTGCCAGCGCCTCGGTCGCCTGCTCCAGCGAAAAAGCCTCAACCTCCGTTTTCACCGGCACCTTCGGCGCCAAGTGCATGAACTCGATGCCGTCCTGGCGGGTGAGGTTCGCCACTGACTGCACGTTGCGTTCGCCCCAGAGGATCTCGTAGGGGAAGGTTGGGATGTCGCTCATGTGGATGCCGGCGCAGACGACCGTGGCGCCCTTTGCGCTTGCCCTGAGCGCCGCCGGCACGAGGGTGCCGACGGGCGCGAAGATGATGGCGGCGTCGAGCTCCTCCGGGCCGGGCGCCATCGAGTCGCCCGCCCACTCGGCGCCCAGTTCGAGCGCGAGAGCCCGTGCGGCGTCATCGCCCTCGCGGGTGAAGGCGAACACGCGCCGCCCCTGGTGGGCCGCCACCTGGCAGATGATGTGGGCGGACGCTCCGAAGCCGTAGAGGCCGAGGCGCTCGGCGTCGCCGGTCATTCGCAGCGAGCGCCACCCGATCAGGCCCGCGCACAGGAGTGGCGCCGCCTGTAGATCCGGATATCCCACCGGGATCGCGAAGCAGAAGTCCTCGCGCGCCACCGCCCACTCGGCGTAGCCGCCGTCGAGCTGATAGCCCGTGAAGCGGGCGTTGTCGCAGAGGTTCTCGCGGCCCCTTAGGCAGTAGCGGCACGTGCCGTCGGTGGCGCCGAGCCACGGAACCCCCACGCGGTCGCCCTCGGCGTGGAGCGTGCAGCCCTCCCCCAGCGAGGCCACTCGTCCCACGATCTGATGCCCGGGGATCAGGGGCAGCTTCGGGTCCGGCAGCTCACCGTCCACCACGTGCAGGTCGGTGCGGCATACCCCGCAGACGTCCACGCGGATGAGCAGCTCGCCACGGCCCGGCTCGGGCACGGGCACGTCCCTCAGCTGGAGGGGCGTGCCTGGCATGTCGAGCACCATCGCCCTCATCTCGCGCAATGATGGCGGCAGATGAGCTTCGGGCCACTCGTGGATCTGGACTGGTTGCAGCGCGAGCTGACCGACCCGGGCGTGCGCGTCGTGGATTGCCGCTGGAAGCTTGGCCAACCAGGCGCGGGGCGCGCGGCCTACACGGAGGGACACATTCCCGGCGCCGCCTTCCTCGATCTGGACAGCGACCTGTCGGACCCGCCGGGCCCCCGCGGCCGTCACCCGCTGCCGGCGATGGATCGCTTCGAGAGCGCCGCACGGGCCGCGGGCATCTCGAACGACACCCGCGTGGTGGCCTACGACGAGGCGGGTGAGGGCGGCGCGGCGCGCCTGTGGTGGCTGCTCCGTCACTTCGGCCTCGACAGCGTGGCGGTACTGGATGGCGGCGCGGCCGCTTGGCGCGCCGCCGGAGGTGAGTTCGTGGAAGGCGAAGAGCACCTCGATCCCGGCGATTTCGCCGCGAGCCCGCGCGGCGGCGACACCGCGGACGCGGCCGAGCTGGAACGCACTCGCCCGCGGCTGGTGGACGCGCGCGCGCCGGAGCGCTACGCGGGCCGCAGCGAGCCGATCGACCCGCTGGCCGGGCACATCCCGGGTGCGGCGAACGTGCCGTTCGGCGAACTCGCCCCGGGAGGCCGGTATCTCCCCCGGCACGAGCTGCGCGAACGTCTTGAGCGGGCGGGCGCAGGCGGCTCCGAGGAGATAGTCGCGTACTGCGGCTCGGGCGTGAGCGCCTGCACCGTGGTGCTCGCGGCCGAGATCGCCGGCCTGCCGGCTCGCCTCTACCCGGGGTCGTGGAGTGAATGGTGTGCGAGGGGCGGCGAGGTGGAGACCGGCGGCGCCTGACGTCGAGCGGGGTACCATCCCCGCAGGGGTACTCGCGTGGAGTGCTCCGGAATGTGACTTCTTGAGGTTCGGGGTAGAGAGCGGCACGCCGGTAGTGGCCCGGCCGGGGGACCCCCGGGCCGGAGAAGGCTCAGCGCGTGCGCGCTCGCTTCAGGGCGCGGCCGCCGGGCTCGCAGTCACCGGCCTGATCGCCGTCCTGAACGGCTTCGTCTGGACGAGTGCCGTGCCGCTCGGCCTCCTGATCCTCGGCCCGCTCGTGGCCGCCACCCGCAGCCGCCCGCGCGACGTGGCGGTGGTGGCGATGATCGCATTCGCGGCGGCCCTGCTGCTCGGTGTCCCCCATGACTATTTCCTCAACGGGCAGCACCTCACGCGCCTCCTGATCGTGGCGGTGGGCGGTGGCATGGCCATCTGGATCGCCGGCATCCGCCAGGACCGCGAGCGAACTGCCGACCTGCTCACCGCGCAGGCCGCCGTGGCGAGGATCCTCACGTCCACCGACAGCCTGGTTGAGGCCACGCCGAAGCTGCTGGCCGTCCTCGGCCAGCAGCTCGGCTGGGCGTTCGGCGCGCTGTGGACGGTCGACCAGCAGGCAGACGTGATCCGCTGCGTGGACGCGCTGCAGTCGGCGGAAGTTGAGGCAGGCGAGTTCCTCGACGCCTCGCGCGGCGCCACGCTCAACCGCGGCGTCGGGCTGCCGGGCCGCGTGTGGGCGGCCGGGCGGCCGGTGTGGGTGTTCGACGTCACTCAGGACGAGAACTTCCCCCGGGCGGCCGCCGCGAGGGAGGCGGGGCTGCGAGCGGCGTTCGCCTTCCCCATCCGCAGCTCGAGCGGCATCCTGGGCGCCATCGAATACCTCGCCACGACGCCCCGCGAGCCCGATGGCCAGCTGCTCGACCTCATGGATGCGCTCGGCAGCCAGCTCGGCGAGCACGTGGAACGGAGCCTGGCCAAGGAGGCCGTGCACGAGAGCGATGCCCGAAAGAGCGCCGTGGTGCAGTCCGCGCTCGACTGCATCGTGACGATGGACAGCGACGGAAAGGTCGTGGAATTCAACCCGGCCGCCGAGCGCACCTTCGGATACACCGCACGGGAGGCGATCGGACAGGAGCTGGCCGCGCTCATCGTCCCGCCCGATCTGCGGGAGAAGCACAGGCGCGGGCTTGCCCGCTACCTCGCCACACGCGAGCCGCGGATGCTCGACCAGCGAGTGGAGATGCGGGCCATGCGGAAGGGCGGGAGCGAGCTGCCCGTGGAGCTCACGATCACCTCGATCGACGTGGAGCCGCCCATGTTCACGGGCTACCTCCGCGACCTCAGCGAGCGGCACGAGGCCGAGGAGCTGCGCAACCGGTTGGCGGCGATCGTGGAGTCCTCCGATGACGCGATTCTCAGCAAGGACCACGACCTGATCATCCGCAGCTGGAACATCGGCGCCCAGCGGCTTTACGGCTACACGGCCGAGGAAGCGATCGGCCAGTCCATCGCGATCCTCATCCCCGAGGACCGAGCGGGCGAGGAAGTCGAGATCTTCGAGGCCGTGCTGCGCGACGAGCGCGTGGAGCACTACGAGACCCGCCGCGTGCGCAAGGACGGCAGCATGGTCGACGTGTCGCTCACGGTGTCCCCCATTCGTGATCCCGCAGGCACGATCATCGGCGCCTCGGTGATCAGCCGCGACATCAGCGAGCGGAAGCGGATCGAGGCCCAGCGCGCCGAGGCGCTGCGGATGGAGCAGGAGGCGCGGCTTGCCACCGAGCGCACCGCGAGGCGGGCGTCGTTCCTGGCGGAGGCCCAGTCAGTGCTGAGCTCCAGCCTCGAGTACGAGGTCACGCTGCGGAACCTGGTGCGCATCGCCGTCCCAAACCTGGCGGACTGGTGCGCGATCGACATGGTCGCGCCGGATGGTTCCCTGCAGCGACTCGCGATCGCGCACGTTGACCCCGCCAAGGAGCGACTCGTGGCGGAGATCGAGCGCCGCTATCCGGCGCAGCCAGATCCGAACCGCGGCGCGCTGAGGGCCGTGCGGACCGGCACCTCGGAGCTCATCCGTGAGATCCCGGAGGAGCTGCTGGTCGCAGTGGCTCAGGACGAGGAGCATCTACGCCTGATCCGCACGCTCGGATTGCGCTCGGCGATGGTGGTCCCGCTGCTCGGGCGCGAGCGCACGCTCGGCGCGATCACGTTCGCCGTGGCCGAGTCAGACCTGCTGTTCGACGAAGACGACCTGGCGCTTGCCGAGGACCTGGCGGCGCGGGCGGGCACGGCGGTGGACAACGCCCGCCTCTACGGCGAGCGCAGCTACATCGCGGACACGCTCCAGCGCAGCCTCATGCCGGAGCGGCTGCCCGACATCCCGGGCCTCGACATCGCGGCGCGCTACCTTGCGGCTGGCGAGGCCACCGAGGTGGGAGGCGACTTCTACGACATCTACCGCAGCGGCGAGTCCACCTGGGGCGTGGCAATCGGCGACGTGCGCGGGAAGGGTCCACGCGCGGCCGTGGTCACCGGGCTCGCGCGCTACACCCTTCGCACGGCATCTCTGACGAACAGCCTTCCGAGCCACGTGCTCGGCGTGCTCAACGAGGCGATGGTCCTCCAGCCCGAGGGCGATCGCTTCCTCACGGTGGCGTACGCGTCGGTCGAGCCGGCCAAAGACGGGAGGGTGCGGATGACGCTCGGCGTGGGCGGCCACCCGCTGCCGCTGCTGCTTCACCGCGACGGTTCGGTGGAGGAGGCGGGCAGGCCCGGCACCCTGATCGGGTTCGTTTCCGACCCGGAGGTGGTCGACGAGACGATCGAGCTCGCTGCCGGCGATTCGCTCGTCTTCTACACGGACGGCGTGTCGGAGGCGCGGTCGGCGGCGGGCCTGTTCGGCGAGGAGCGGCTCGTGGACCTCCTGAAGACCTGTGCTGGCCTTGACGCCGCGGCAATCGCCGAGCGCATCGAGAACGACGTGCTGGAGTTCCGGGAGGGCCCGACGAGCGACGACATCGCGGTGCTCGTGCTGCGGGTCCGCGACCGCGACACGCACTACGGCGCCCATATCGCCGACCGGCTCGAGCCGGCGCCCAGGACGGTCGCGTGAAGCCGGGCCGCCGAACAACCGCCGGCTTCCTGCTCACGGCGGCGGGAGTGCTCGCCTCACGGCTCGGCGTGCGCCAGAGTCAGCCGCCGCCGGAGCCTCAGCCGGATTCGGGCCGGGAGCGCACAACTTCGCCCGAGGAGGTTGAGCGGGCGCGGACAGAGCTGTCCGAAGCCCTAGCCCGGCGAGCCGCCAGCGAGTAATTTTCAGACGCGTGAGGGCAGTCACGCGCATCATCCTCGTGGCCGTCGTGCTGGGCCTGCTCGCAGCCGCGCCCGCGCAGGCCGTGATCCGTCCGCAGAAGGGGATGGCGGGAGTGCGCCTAGGCATGTCCCAAACGCAGATGCGAGCCGCGCTCGGCCAGCCGCTCAGGACGAGGCAGGGCATGAACGACTTCGGCCCCTTCACGCAGTTCGTCTACCCGCACTCGATCACCGTCACGTTCCAGGGCAACCGCCACGTGACGGGCATCTCCACGCGCGGACGAAGTGAGAAGACGGAGCGGGGCGTGGGGGTGGGGTCATCGGAGACCGCCGTGCGCTCAAAGGTGGGGCACATCCGCTGCGAGACCATCGCCGGCTCGCATACGTGCCACGTCGGGAGCTTCGTAGCCGGCCACCGGGTCACCGTCTTCCTCATCTCGAAGCACGGGTTCGTGGTGAGCGTGACCGTCGGCTTCGTGCTCGACTGACGTGGCGTCCCCGCTGCGCTTCACGGGCACGTGGCTCGAGCTCCTCGACCAGACGCGACTCCCCGCCGAGGAGGTGTGGCTCCGATGCGAGCGGCCCGAGCAGGTGGCCGAGGCGATCGGCCGCCTCGCCGTGCGCGGTGCGCCCGCGATCGGCGTGGCCGCCGCCTACGGGCTGGTGCTTGCGGCGGGACAGACAGATGCCTCTTTCGAGAAAGCTGCCGAACTGCTTGCGTCGAGCCGCCCCACGGCGGTGAACCTGAGCTGGGCCGTGGAGCAGGGTCGCCAGGTGTACGCGCGTGCCGGGGAGACAGGCGAGAATCCGGCGGAGGCGCTGCTCGCGTGGGCGGACGATCTCGCCGGGCGCCAGGAGGAGGCCGACCGGCTGATGGCGGCGCACGCCTCGCGGCTGTTCGCTGCCGGGAGCCGGGTGTACACGCACTGCAACACGGGCGGCCTCGCCACGGCCGGGAGCGGCACCGCCCTCGGCGCCATCGAGGAGGCATGGCGCGCGGGCCTCGTGGGCGAGGTGTGGGTGGGTGAGACGCGGCCGCTGCTTCAGGGCGCGCGGCTCACCGCGTGGGAGCTCGAGCAGGCGGGCGTCCCCTTTCGCGTGGTCACGGACTCGAGCGCTGGAGCGCTGATGGCGCAGGGCGTGGTGGACCTCGTGATGGTGGGTGCCGACCGAATCGCTCGCAACGGGGACGTGGCGAACAAGATCGGCACGTATGGACTCGGGGTTCTGGCGGAGCGCCACGGGGTACCCCTGCATGTGGTGGCGCCGCTCTCCACAATCGACCTTCGCACCCCCACGGGTGCTGACATCCCGATCGAGGAGCGCGATCCGGGCGAGGTGGTGGCGGGCTCCCCCGCGCTCAACCTCGCCTTCGACGTGACGCCGCACGATCTCGTGGCATCGATCGTGACCGAGGCGGGCGTGCTCGAGCCGCCTTACGAGCAGTCGCTCGAGCAGGCGGTGCGGTCACAATCGGTCGCGTGATCGACGCAGAGGCGCTGATGGCGGCCGCTCGGCGGCCGCTCGTGATCGGCATGGGCGGAGGCGGCGACGTGGTGGGCGCGCTCGCCACCGCCGAGGCGTGCCGCCTCTACCACGGAGCAGCGCCGGTGGTGGGCGGCGTGACCTGGGAGCGGCGGGTGATCGACGCCCGGCCGGGCCCGCGGCCTATCCACCAGATCGAAGGCGGCGAGCCGCTGTCGGACTGCGTGGTGATGGCCGGCCCGGACACGCACGCCGACGGCGTGGTGTTCGCCGAATCGCACATGGCGCGCTTCCTCGGCGAGCGCACCGTGCTGGTGGACCCGCATCCGGGCAGCGCCGCGATCGCCGACGGCTTGGCGGAGGCGGCCGATGCCCTGGGATGCGATCTGATCGTGCTGCTCGACGTGGGCGGCGATGCCCTCGCACATGGCACAGAGCCGGGGCTCGCGTCGCCGCTCTGCGACTCGCTGATGCTCGGCGCGGCGGCTCGCCTCCAGTCGTCCGGCCGCGACGTGCTCGCCGGTGTGTTCGGCGTGGCCTGCGACGGTGAGCTGACGGTGGACGAGGTGATGGCGCGTGTGTCCGAGGTGGCGGCAGCCGGCGGCCTGGCGGGCGTGCGCGGCCTCACCGAGGCGGTGGCGAGCCGGCTCGAGGGCGCGGTGAAGGAGGTGCCCACCGAGGCGAGCGCGATGGCGATCCGCTGTTTCCGCGGCGACACCGGCGTTGCGGAGATCCGCCGCGGCCTCCGGAAGGTGCCGCTCTCGCCCCTCGGTGCGCTGACGATCTACCTCGACCCGGCCGCAGCCGTGGCCTCCGCGGCCCGCCTGGCGAACGCGGTGATGGACGCCGGAAGCATGGAGGAGGCAAACGAGAAGCTCAACGAGCTGGGTGTGCGGACTGAGCTCGACCTGGAGCGGGAGACGGCTGCGTCATAGGGCATCGGTCATAGGTCATAGGTCATAGGACTGGCGCGTTCATTTTCGATAGTCCCAACTTGGGACCATCTCGAAAAGGAACATCATCACCAGCGGACGGGCGTGCTGCCAGGAGCTAGGCGCCAGCGGCTGGAACAGTCCAGGCGTCGCCGCCCGTGAGGAGCTCTGTGAGCTCCTCGTCCCCCACGTTGCTTCGCGCCTCCTCGAGCTCCTCGTGCAGCCCCTCGGCGTACACGGGTCGCGACACGGAGCGGAACACTCCCACGGGCGTCGGCCCGGTGGGCCGCTCCGCCAGGTGCGCGAGCGCAAAGGCGAGGCTCGGGTCGCGGTGCTCGGGGTCGTGAATCACCAGCGCGTCCTCCCCCACGTCCGCAACATCCACGAGCTCCAGAGAACCATCGGAACGCTGCACCACGCCGCGCTCGTTCTCCTCGCCGAAGCGGATTGGCTTGCCGGCCTCCAGCATGATCATGTTGCGCTTGCGCGGCTCCTTGTCGCGCAGGGCATCGAAGGCGCCGTCGTTGAAGACGTTGCAATTCTGATAGATCTCGACGAACGCGGCGCCCTTGTGCTCGGCGGCGGCGCGCAGCACGTCGGCCACGTGGCCGCGGTCGGTGTCCACCGCGCGCGCCACGAAAGTGGCCTCGGCTCCGAGCGCAAGCGCGAGCGGGTTGAACGGGTGGTCCTGCGAGCCGAACGGCGTGGACTTGGTGACCTTGCCCTGCTCGCTCGTGGGCGAGTACTGGCCCTTCGTCAGCCCGTAGATCTGATTGTTGAAGAGCAGGATCTTGAGCGGCACGTTGCGCCGCAGCGCATGGATCAGATGGTTGCCGCCGATGGAGAGGGAGTCGCCGTCGCCCGTGACAACCCACACCGACAGCTCGGGGCGCGACACGGCAAGCCCGGTGGCCAGCGCCGGCGCGCGGCCGTGGATGCCGTGCATCCCGTAGGTGTCCATGTAGTAGACGAAGCGTCCCGCGCAGCCGATGCCAGAGATGAACACCGTCCGCTCGGGCGGCACGCCCAGCTCCGGCATGAGCGACTGGACCGTGGCGAGGATCGCGTAATCCCCGCAGCCCGGGCACCAGCGCGTCTCCTGGTCGGACGAGAAGTCCTTCTTCGTCATCGGGAGCGGGGTGCTGTGTCCGTTGGTGCTCATGCGTGCTCCAGAATCGCTGCTTCGAGCTCGTCCGCGAAGAAGGGCAACCCCTCCACCTTGGTAACGCTCTCCGCGTCCACCAGGTACTCGGCCCTGATGATCTTCACGAGCTGACCCATGTTCATCTCAGGGACGATCACCTTCCTGTAGGAGCGCAGCACGTCGCCAAGGTCGTGCGGCAGCGGATGGAGATGGAACAGATGCGCCGACGCGACCTTCTTCCCCTTCATGCGCACCCGCCGCACGGCCGCTCGAATCGACCCGTAACTCGACCCCCAGCCCAGGACGAGCACCTCGGCGCCGTCCTCGTGATCCACCTCCAGCGGCGGCATGTCATCGGCCACCTTCGCGACCTTCTCCGCGCGCAGGCGCGTCATGAGTGCGTGGTTGGTGGGGTCGTAGCTGATGTTGCCGGTCTCGTGCTGCTTCTCGAGCCCGCCGATGCGGTGCCGCAGCCCGGGCGTGCCGGGAATCGCCCACGGGCGGGCGAGGTTCTCGTCGCGCAGGTACGGAAGGAAGCTGCCGTCCTCGCCGTTGGGCTCGGTGGCGAAGTTCGGATCGATCGGCGGAATCTGAGACACGTCGGGCAGCCGCCACGGCTCGGACGAGTTGGCGAGGAACGTGTCGGTGAGGAGGATCACCGGGGTGCGGTACTTCACGGCGATGCGCACGGCCTCGATCGCGGCGTCGAAGCACTGGCCCGGCGTGTAGGCCGCCACGATCGGCAGCGGCGACTCGCCGTGGCGCCCGTACATGGCGAGCATGAGGTCGCCCTGCTCGGTCTTCGTCGGCATGCCGGTGGACGGGCCGGCCCGCTGTACGTCCACGATCACCATGGGCAGCTCGAGCATCACGCCGAGGCCGATCGTCTCCGCCTTCAGGTCGAGCCCCGGGCCGCTCGATGCGGTGACGCCCAGCGAACCGCCGAAGGCCGCCCCCACGACCATCCCGGCGGCCGCGATCTCGTCCTCCGCCTGCATCGTGCGGATCCCGAAGCGCTTGTGCCGCGACAGCTCGTGCAGGAGCTCTGAGGCCGGCGTGATGGGGTAGCTCGCGTAGACCATGCGCAGGCCGCTCTTCACGCTGGCCGCGATGAGTCCCATCGCCGTGGCGCTCGTGCCGTTGATGTTGCGGTACGTGCCGGGCTCGACGGGCGCCGGCTTCACCTCGTAATGCACGGCGAGGAGCTCGGCGGTCTCGCCGAAGTTGTAGCCCGCGCGGAAGGCGTTCAGATTGGCGTCGCGGATGCCGGGGTTGCCGGCGAACTTCTTCTCGATCCACTCGACCGTGATCTCGGTCGGTCGGCCGTACATCCACGAGAGCAGGCCGAGCGCGAACACGTTCTTCGTGCGCTGCTGGTCCTTGGGCATGATGCCCTCGATGCCCTCGGTGGCGCGCACCGTCATCGTGGTCATCGGGACGCGGAAGAGCTGGTAGTCGTCGAGCGACCCGTCCTCGAGCGGGTTGGCCGCGTAGCCCGCCTTGCGCAGGTTGTTGTCGGTGAAGGCGTCCTCGTTGGCGACGATCGTGCCGCCCTTCTCGAGCGCGCCGAGGTTGGTCTTGAGCGCGGCGGGGTTCATCGCCACCAGCACGTTGGGGTGATCGCCGGGCGTGAGGATGTCGCGCGAGGCGAAGTGGATCTGGAAGGCGGAGACCCCGTGCAGCGTGCCTGCGGGCGCGCGAATCTCGGCGGGGAAGTCCGGCAGCGTGGCGAGGTCGTTGCCGAGCATCGCGGTGGCATCCGTGAAGCGGCTGCCCGCGAGCTGCATTCCATCGCCAGAGTCGCCCGCGAATCGGACGACTACGCGTTCCCTCTCTTCGACTGCCTTTGTCACGGTTGAGCCAGGGTGCGAATCACTCGCACTTATCCAGTGTAACCCCGACCTCGGCGGTGCAGAGCGGCTTTTTCATGTGGGGCCCCCTATGTACGATCGCTGACCGGGGGCGGCGTCGGGGTACGGAGTAGGGAGCGCTAGCTCCGTGCCTGCGCCGCCGCCCTCCGGCAGCGCCCGGACAGAGCAGTAACGGGCGGCGGGAGATGGGCATTCGGTTGTGCCATCCCATCCAGGTGTTCCGGGAGAAGAGCTAGATGGGACAGCACGGCTGGGCGAGGCGGCCTGGCACACCCCTCATTGCTGCCGTAAGCGGCCGCGCGACGGAGGCGTATCCACGGCACGACGGACGGCGGATCCCAAAGCCCTCCCCCACGTGGCTTCACCGAAGCCACGTCTCTACTACTCTCCCGCCCCTTCAATGCAGGGTGAGCGGCAGTGAAAATCGCCGTCCCGAACGAGTCCGCCGGTGGCGAGCGCCGCGTAGCGCTGGTGCCGGATGTGATCAAGAGGCTCACCGGGAAAGGCCATGAGGTGACCGTCGAATCCGGCGCCGGGGAGGGCGCGCGGATCCCTGACGCCCTGTTCGAGGAAGCCGGGGCGAAGATCGGCTCCCTCGAGGGGGCCGACGTGGTGGTGCGGGTCACGCCTCCGAGCGCGGAGGACATCGAGCGGCTGCCGAACGGGAGCGTGTTGATCGGGTTCCTCGCACCGCTCACCTCGCCTGAGACCACGCGCGCGCTCGCCTCGGCGGGCGTGACCGCCTTCGCGATGGAGGCGATCCCGCGCATCTCTCGCGCCCAGTCGATGGACGCCCTGTCCTCGCAGGCGAGCGTGGGCGGCTACCGCGCGGCGCTGATCGGCGCGCAGGAGCTCGGCCGCTTCTTCCCCATGCTCACCACGGCGGCGGGCACGATCCCGCCCGCGAAGGTGCTCGTGCTCGGCGCCGGCGTGGCCGGGCTACAGGCGATCGCCACCGCACGGCGCCTCGGCGCGAGGGTCACCGCCTTCGACGTTCGCTCGGTGGTGAAGGAGCAGGTGCAGTCGCTCGGGGCGACCTTCCTCGAGCTCGACATCGGCGCCGACGCCGAGGCCGAGGGCGGCTACGCGCGCGAGCTCACGCCCGAGGAGCAGAAGGCGCAGCAGGAGGCTCTGAACGAGGCGCTCGAGGGCTTCGACGTGGTGATCACCACCGCGCTCATCCCGGGCCGTCCCGCGCCGAAGCTCGTCACCGAGGCGGGCGTTCACAACATGAAGCCGGGCTCGGTGATCGTCGACCTCGCGGGCGAGGCCGGCGGCAACTGCGAGCTCACGAAGCCGGGTGAGACGATCGTGGAGGACGACGTGGTGATCGTGTCCCCGCTGAACCTGCCGAGCACGATGCCCGAGCACGCGTCGCAGCTCTACTCGCGCAACATCATGTCCCTGCTCGACCTGATCACGGGCGAAGAGGGGCAGCTCGAGCTCAACTTCGATGACGAGGTGGTGGCCGGCGCCTGCGTCACGCGCGAGGGCGAGATCGTGCACGAGGGCGCGAAAAAGGCGGCGGGAGCCGCAACCGAGACCCAGCAAGGAGCGTCATGAGCCTCGTAACCGAGATCGCCATTCTCGTGCTGGCGGCGTTCGTGGGCTTCGCCGTGATCTCGAAGATCCCGAACACGCTGCACACGCCGCTGATGTCCGGCACGAACGCCATCCACGGCATCGTCCTGCTCGGCGGCCTGATCGCCATCAGCGAGGTGAGCGGCTGGTTCAACGACCTGATCCTCGTGATCGCGATCGCCTTCGGCACGATCAACGTGGTCGGCGGCTTCCTCGTGACCGACCGCATGCTCGAGATGTTCAAGAAGCGCCCGACGCCGCAGGCACAGGACGACGGGGCTGAGCCCGAGGGCGAGTCGTAGACATGACGGTCACCGGGATCTTCCTGAGGGACAACACGTTCCTCGATTACGTCTACATCGTCGCGTTCAGCTTCTTCATCGTCGGGCTGATGATGATGACCTCGCCGCGCACCGCCCGCCGGGGCAACATGGTGGCGGCGGTGGGCATGGCGATCGCGATCGCCGACACGCTGCTGCGCCACGGCATCAACAAGTGGGGCCTGATCATCCTCGGCCTCGCGATCGGCACCGCGGTGGGAATCCCGGCGGCGCGCAACGTGAAGATGACCGCCATGCCGCAGATGGTCGCGCTGTTCAACGGCGTGGGCGGCGGCGCCGTGGCACTGATCTCGTGGGCGGAGTACCGGCACTTCGGCAACTCGCTCGGCTCAAAGCACCTGATCCCCACGCTGTTCGCGGCGATCATCGGCTCGATCTCGTTCTGGGGCTCCAACATCGCGTTCGGCAAGCTCCAGGAGCTCATCCCAGGACGGCCGATCATGCTGCCGGGCCGGCTTCAGACCGTGCTCAACGCCTCGCTTCTCACCGCGGCCGTCGTGATGGCGGTGATCATCGCGTCTGGGACGCACTCGGGCCTGATGTTCTTCTTCATCCTGGTCGCGGCGGCGATCCTCGGCAACGCGATCGTGCTGCCGATCGGCGGTGCCGACATGCCGGTGGTGATCTCACTCCTCAACGCCTTCACCGGCCTGTCCGCGGCGGCCGCCGGTATCGCGCTCGACAACATCGCGATGATCGTGGCGGGCATGCTCGTGGGCGCGTCCGGCTCGATCCTCACGAACCTCATGGCCGAGGCGATGAACCGCTCGATCCCGGCCATCGTGGCGGGCGGCTTCGGCGGTGGCGGCGCCGCGATCGCAGCCGCGGAGGGCGCCGAGGACCGTACGGTGCGCTCCACCACCGCGGACGACGTGGCGATCCAGCTCTCCTACGCGAGCCGCGTGGTGATCGTGCCGGGCTACGGCATGGCGGTCGCGCAGGCGCAGCACGCGGTGCGCGAGCTCACAAAGCTCCTCGAGGCAAACGGCGTGGACGTGGCATACGCGATTCACCCGGTGGCCGGCCGCATGCCGGGCCACATGAACGTGCTGCTGGCGGAGGCCGACGTCCCGTACGACCAGCTCAGGGAGATGGACGACATCAACCCGCAGTTCCCGCAGGTGGACGTCGCTCTCGTCATCGGGGCCAACGACGTGACCAATCCCGCCGCGCGCGACGTGCCGGACAGCCCCATCTACGGCATGCCGATCCTCGACGTGGACAAGGCCCACAACGTGATCGTGCTCAAGCGCTCGATGAACACCGGCTTCGCCGGCATCGACAACCCGCTGTTCTACAAGGAGAACACGTCGATGCTGTTTGGCGATGCCAAGGAGTCCATTCAGCACGTTACGGAAGAGGTGAAAGCGCTCTAGCGCTTTCACCTCGTAGGGCACAGGGCATAGGGCATAGGACGTGCGGTTGCTCACCGAGGGTTGACTGGCGGGCTTCATCGGGCGTAGTGTCGAATGACACGAGCCCACAGCCCCCACCCTCCGACATGAGGAGGCTCCATGAAGCCCAACCGCATCGTCGCGCTCGTCACCCCCGTCGCCGCACTCGCCGCAGGCGCGTGCGCAACCTGGCTCGCCCAGCACTTCCCTGGGATCGACATCAAGCAGAGCGATCTGCAGTCCGTGTTCGTAGCGGGCGCCGTCGTGGCGCTGGCGCCGGCAGCCCAGTGGCTGCACGGCTGGCAGAAGTTCGAGGCCAGAGAGGCCGATGCCGCGAACGCGATCAAGCTCGGCACGATCGCCGCCCCACCGGCTCCCGCACCCGTCGCAGCCACGGACGCTGCCCTCGACGATCTGGGCGAGGTCGACGACCTCGATTCCCTGGATGACGTCGACGAATTCGACGACGAGCTCCTCGCCGAGGACGACGAGCTGGTCGGAACGGCGGACTGAGCCATGGCCACATACATCCATGGGCTCGACCGAGAGTCGGAGCCAGGCGGCGCTGCGCTCGCCAAGCGCATGCTCGACCAGATCGGCGGCCACTGGTGGAACATCTACATAGGCGGTCCCTACTTCAAGGGCAAGGGCTGGTCGCCCGCGCAGGTGCAGGAGTACGTCCGGCACGGGATCGAGCACTTCATGCTCACGTACGTCGGCCGCCAGGCGGGAGGCACCCTCACACGCGCGCAGGGGCAGGCCGACGGCCGGGATGCGCTCAACATCGCCGCGCGCTACGGATACAGCGGCAGCTTTCCGCTGTGTCTCGACCTCGAGGCCGGCACCTATCCGTCGAACCCCGGCGGAACGCTCGACTACGTGCGTGCTTGGTGCCACACCGTGAAGGCCGCCGGAGCGCGGCCCGGCATCTACTCGAATCCGAGCAGCCTCGTGGCGCTGCACGGCAAGGTGCCGTGCGACTTCGTATGGGCCGCGAGCTGGATAAGCCACGGCAAGGTGGACAGGGACCCGCGGAGCGCGCCGCACATGCCGAGCGACCTGTGGCCGGCGCACGGCCAGCGGGCCTGGCAGACGTCGGGGCAGTTCATCGACCCGGGTCACACCACGCCCACGCGCTGCGCGGTGCTCGACCTCGACGTGGACATCAGCGTTGCCGACGTGGATTGCCTTGCGGGCGCGCCGGGCGTGCACGCCGCTCATGCAGCCACAAAGGCGCTGCGCCGGGGAGCCCGCGGACCGCGGGTGAGGAGGCTCACGCGGCGCCTGTCCTATGTGCGCTCGCGCTCCACCGGCAAGCCGTACCTCGACGGCGAGCGCCCCCTGTTCGACGCCGAGACCGAGAAGGCGCTCAAGGCGTTCCAGCTCGAGCACCAGATCAAGCCGAGGGGCATATTCGGCGCGGCCACGCAGCATGCGCTCGCCCGCTCGGTCGAGCTGGAGAAGGCACGCCGGAGGAAGGTCCGTGAGGGATTCACCACGCACCATCCGGTGCCGAGCAATGGCTCCGGTGGCAACGGCGCGGGGCGCGCGCCGCTCACGTTCGCCTCGCTCGTGGCGGACGTCCGGCGGCTCGACGCAGAGACGGATCGCGCATGGAAGCTGCTCGTGGCCTACGCGGCCAGGCGCCACCACGCGTTCGAGCGGGAAAGGGACGAGGCGGTGAACCTCGCCGACATCGCGCGGATCCTGGACAA
Organism: Thermoleophilaceae bacterium; assembly: GCA_036378175.1. Taxonomy (GTDB): domain Bacteria; phylum Actinomycetota; class Thermoleophilia; order Solirubrobacterales; family Thermoleophilaceae; genus JAICJR01. The sequence continues at coordinate 18,377 of DASUWY010000003.1, read as the reverse complement.
GATGGAACACACGCTCGAAACGCTCGTGAGCGTGGAAGAGAAGGAAGTGGCGATCCTGTCCGAGCCCGCGGCTCCTCACACCGAGCCCGCGCCGGTGGCTGTGGTCGAGACCGCGGCGCCGGCGCAGCCCGTGCCGGCGCAGCCCGCCCCGGCGCCGCCGCACCCCGTGCTGAAGCTCGAGGACCTCACGGATCCCGAGCTGCTGCACCGGGTGGACCGTTACGACCACGCCGTGGGCGCCTCAAGGGAGGTCCTGATCGCGCGCTATGCGGAGATCGAGAAGAAGATCGCCCAGCTCGGCGGATCGGATCCGGCGAAGCCGCGACCGCGGCCGGCACCCAGCGGCGGAGGCGGAGGCGGCGCAGCTCCCGTTCCCGCCCCACCCCGGCCACAGCCGAAGATCGGAGTGCGCAGGCTGCAGGCCGCGCTCAACCGGTTCACCCAGAAGTACCTGCACGGGCTGGCACCGATAGCGGTGGATGGCAAGAAGGGACCGGAGACCAAGCACCGCATCCGTGACGTGAAGTTCTATCTGGGCTACGGAAAGGGCAAGAACTCGGCGGGCGTGGACACGGCGTTCATCCACCGGCTCCGGAAGCCGGGCTCGGCACGTTTCTCCAACCCGGCGATGCTGGCGCGGGCCCGGGCGCGCCGCCGCAGGCAGAAGAAGCTGTCAGCGCACTCGCTCGCCCAGCACAACGGGACGACGATGATCGACGGCTACGCGGTGGCGAACTGGATCGCCGTCCAGGTGTTGTGGGCGCGCAACCACGGTGGCTGGACAGGGAAGGTGATCAGCGGCTACCGGACGCCGGAGTACTCGGAGCACGTGTGCATGCGGATGTACCACCGGCCGAGCGTGCCGGGCAAGTGCGCCGGCCGCAGCTCGAACCATGTGGGCCTCGTGCCGCCCTTCGGCGCGGTGGACGTGAGCAATCCGGAGCAGTTCGCCGCCGCGATGCGGCGCAGCCCGCATCAGCCGACCCTCTGCAACGCGCTGCCGGCCACCGACCCGAGGCACTTCTCGCATACGGGTCACTGACAGCTCAGTGCCTCGGCTTCCAGCCGGCGCTGGCTATCCTCCCGCGCCGTGGAGGGCGCCGGCGTACGCGCAGGTCTGTTCTCGTTCCCGGATCCGGTGAACGAGGTGTCCGCACGCCTCGTGGCCGGCGGCGTAGTGCTGATGAGCCTCGCGGCCATCGTGCTGGACCAGCCGTGGCTCACCGCCGTGATCGCCTACGGCTTCCTCGCGCGCGTGTTCACCGGACCGACGCTCAGCCCGCTCGGCCAGATCGTCACCCGCGTGGCCACGCCGGCTCTCCCTCTGAGGGAACGCCCGGTGCCCGGACCGCCCAAGCGCTTCGCGCAGGGCATAGGCGCCACGCTCTCCGTCGCGGCGGCCGTGCTCGCGCTCGGATTCGGCCTGCACACCGCGGCGTACGTGCTGCTCGGCATGCTCGTGGTGGCGGCCACGCTCGAGTCCGTGTTCGGGCTCTGCCTGGGCTGCAGGATCTTCGCCCTCCTGATGCGCGCCGGCGTGATCCCGGAAGAGGTGTGCCAGCGCTGCAACGACCTCGGTCTCGGCGCGCGCGTATCTTCCTGACCTCACCGTCGAGGGAGGTTGGAGAATGAAGTTGGCTGTGGTTGGCCGCGGCAATGTGGGCGGCGGGCTCGCGGACCTCTGGGAGAAGGCAGGTCACGACGTGACGCGCATCGGGAGCGACGGCGGTGACGTGTCCGGCGCCGAGGCGGTGCTCTTCGCGACGCCGGGCGGGGCGCTGGCGGACGCGATGTCGAGCGTGACCGGGCTGGAGGGCAAGACGGTGATCGACGCCACCAACCTCATCGGCGCCGAGCCGCCCGGTGGCTTCGCCTCCAACGCCGAGTTCATCAAGTCGAAGACGGGCGGCCCCACCGCCAAGTCGTTCAACATCAACTTCGCCGTGCTCTACGACCGGATCTCTGAAGCTCGTGCCACGCCCAGCAACATCTGGTGCGGGGACGAAGAGGCCCGGCAGGTGGTGGAGCAGCTCAACCGCGATGCCGGGTATGACCCCGTGTATGCCGGTCCGCTCGAGAATGCGCATGCGCAAGAGGAGCTCCTCAAGCTCGTGTTCGCCGTGAACCAGGGCGGGATGGGCGCGTTCTTCTACCGGATGGCTCCGCCGGAGCAGCTGTAAGCGGTGCCCGAACTCGTCCTCGGTCCACTCCTCCGCTACGTCAGCGAGACGGAGGCGAGCGTCTGGGTGGAGACCGACGCGCCGTGCGAGGTGGTGGTGCTCGATCACAGCGCGCGCACGTTCGAGGTGCAGGGTCACCACTACGCGCTCGTTCGCATCAAGGGCCTCACGCCCGCGACGGCCACGGAATACGAGGTGGCGCTCGACGGCGAACGCGTGTGGCCGCCGCCGGACCATGACTTCCCTCCAAGCCTGATCCGGACGATCGACCCGGACGCGCCGCTGCGCATCTCGTTCGGCTCCTGCCGTGTGGCGTATCCGCACCGGGAGCCGTACACGCTGCCGAAGGACAAGCACCCGGACGGGCGCGAGGTGGACGCGCTGTATGCGCTCGCGCGGCGCATGAGGCGCGAGCCGCCGGACACGTGGCCGCACCTGCTGCTGATGCTGGGCGACCAGGTGTACGCGGACGAAGCGTCGCCTAAGGTGCGGAAGTTCATCGAGTCGCGGCGTGATCCGAAGCAGCCGCCGGGGTACGAGGTGGCGGACTTCGAGGAGTACGTGCGCCTCTATTACGAGACGTGGGGCGACACCGATCCGTCGCTGCGCTGGCTGCTCTCCACCGTGTCGAGCGCGATGGTGTGGGACGACCACGACGTTCACGACGACTGGAACACGTCGGACGTCTGGCTCGCCGAGATGCGCCGCAAGCCGTGGTGGGAGGAGCGCATCTCGTCCGCGGTGATGAGCTACTGGGTGTACCAGCACATCGGCAATCTCGAGCCGCGGCACCTCGACGAGGACGAGATGTTCGACCGCGTGCTGCGCTGCGAGGGCGATGCCGGGCCGATGCTCCGCGAGTGGTCGCACCGGGTGGCACACGAGGTGGACGGCGCACGCTGGAGCTACGTGCGGGATCTGTGCGGCTCGCGCCTCGTGATGATGGATTCGCGCGGCGGGCGAGTGCTCGATCCGGAGAGGCGCGCGATGGTGGACGACGAGGAGTGGCGGTTCATCGAGGAGTGCGCGAGCGGCGGCGGCGGCTACAACCACCTGCTGCTCGGCACCTCGCTTCCCTGGCTGATGTCCCCCGCAATGCACTGGCTCGAGGCATGGGACGAGGCCCTCTGCGCCGGCGCTTGGGGCGGCACGGCCTCGAAGCTCGGAGAGAAGCTGCGGCAGGGACTCGATCTCGAGCACTGGCCCGCGTTCCAGCGCTCGTTCGAGCATCTCGAACGCCTCGTGATCTCGGTGGGCTCCGGGCAGCGTGGCGAGCCGCCGGCCACGATCGTCGCTCTCTCGGGCGACGTCCATCACGCCTACCTGGTGGAGGCGGGCTTCAGGCGCGACGCCGGGGTGCGCAGCGCGGTGTACCAGGCGGTGTGCTCGCCGTTTCGAAATCCGCTCGACCGCCACGAGCGGCTGGCGATCAGGGCAACCGGCACGCGCGTCGCGGGCCTGGCCGCGCACGCGCTCGCCCGCGCGGCCGGCGTGCGCGACCCCGAGATCCGCTGGCGGCTGTCCGGCGGGCAGAAGCCGTGGTTCGACAATCAGGTGGGCACGCTCGAGCTGGAAGGCCGGAAGGCGCGCCTCCTGGTGGAGAAGACGGTGCCAGGTCAGGAGTCAGACCCGTCGCTTGAAACGGTGATCGACACCTGGTTGGCCAACTAGCCAGTGTGTTAGCTTTCCGCGCGCGGAGGCGCCGGTACCCGCCAATGGAGGGAACCACCATGAAGAGACTCGCGGTAGCGGCGTGCCTTGGCATGCTTGCCTTGCCCGGTGTCGCGGCCGCAAAGGACTACGCGGCGACGGCGCTCAACATCGTGCCGTCCGGAGAGTGGGGCGACTTCCCGGTGCCAAAGGGCGCGGACCGGCAGGCGCGGATGTACGACGCGCTCACGCCGCTGTTCAACCACGTGACCACGCGTGATCTCTTCAAGGACTTCAAGTCAGAGCGCCTCACGGACAAGGGCCAGGGGCACCTGCGCACCGAGCGCCCGCGCAAGGGCATTCGCATCGTGCGCGACCGCTTCAACGTCCCGCACATCTTTGCGAAGACCGATGACCTGCTCACATGGGCGACGGGCTGGGTGACCGCCGAGGACCGTCACCTCCTTCTCGACGAGGCCCGCGGCGCAACGCGCATCGCCGCACTCGACGTGCCGGGAGTGGACGCCTTCTCGCTCGTCACCGGCCTGCGCACGTTCGTGCCGAGCGCGCAGGCGGAGTCGATGGTGTCCCGGCAGACGAAGGCTCTCAAGCGCGCCGGCAAGAACGGCCGTGAGGTGTTGCACAACACCGACGTCTTCGTGAAGGGCGTGAACGCCTGGTACAGGCACAACCACACGCCCGCCAACCCGCCATGGAACCGCAACGACGTGTACGCGACGAACGCGCTCGCGGGGCAGCTGTTCGGCCGCGGGGGCGGCAACGAGGTGAACAGCGCGATGCTGCTGAGCGGCCTAGAGCAGCGGCTCGGAGCGTCGCAGGGCACACTGCTGTGGAACGACCTGCGCGAGCGGAACGATCCCGAGGCGCCGGTGACGGTGGACGGCAACTTCCCGTACAACCCGGCGCCGAAGACCCTCGGCCCCGGCAACGACGTGATCGACGCCGGCAGCTTCCAGCCCACGGCGGAGCCGCACGTTTCGGCGGCGGCCGCGGCTGCCGTGCACGAGCCCGCGCACGCGAGCAACTTCCTGCTCGTGGCGTCCAAGCGCTCGAAGACGCATCACCCGCTCATGGTGGCCGGACCGCAGATCGGCTACTTCTACCCCGGACTCACGTTCGAGGAGGACCTGCATGCGCCGGGCATCTCCGCCCGTGGCGTGGCGCAGCCGGGTAGCCCCGGCGACCTCCTGATCGGCCGCGGCCCGGACTACGCGTGGACGCTCACGTCGGCGGGCAGCGATGTGATCGACGACTACGCGGAGACCCTCTGCGGCGGCAGCGACGTCAAGTACATGTACAAGGGCAAGTGCCGCAACATGGGCTTCGTGAACGCGGGCGTGCTCAAGGGCGCGAACGGTCAGCCCGATCAGGCGATGACCTTCCACACCACCGTGCACGGGCCTGTGATCGGCTACGCCACGGTGAAGGGAGTTCGCGTGGCCGTGTCGCAGAAGCGCTCGAGCTACGGCAAGGACATCCTCTGGCAGCTGCCGTTCGAGGACCTCACGCGCGGGCGCATCCACGGAACCAAGTCGTTCTTCAAGTCGATGATGCAGTCCCCGTTCACGTTCAACACGGGCTTCGTGACCGATCGTCACATCGCATCGTTCACCACCGGCTTCCTGCCAAAGCGGGCGCCGGGCGTGGACGGCGGGCTGCCCACCAACGGCAACGGTAGCTACGAGTGGCGCGGCTTCGCCTCCCAGCGGTTGCACCCGCAGGGCGTGGACGCGAAGGACGGCACGCTCGTGAACTGGAACAACAAGCCCGCGCGGGGCTTCCCGGCCGCGGACGACCAGTTCAACTACGGCTCGATGTTCCGCGTGCAGATGCTGAACGCGGGACTCGCACACCACAAGAAGCTGAATCTGGCTCAGGTGGTGAGCGCGATGAACGGCGCGGCCACCATGGACTTCCCGGACGTCTTCCTGATGCCGATCGTGCAGAGGGTGCTGGCGAAGGCGCCCGCGCCGAACGCGCGCGACGCCCAGATGCTCCAGCTGCTCATGCAGTGGCGAAAGAACGGCGGCAGCGTGCTGGATCGCAACAACGACGGGAAGGTGGACGACCCGGGCGCGCCCATCATGGACGCGTTCGCGCCCAAGCTCTCCGACGCTGTGATGGATCCCGTGCTCGGGCCCCAGGCGCCACTCCTGGAACGAATGCTCCGCAAGAGCTCGGATACGGACGGCGACTTCGAGAACTCGTGGAACGGATACATCTCGAAGGACCTCCGGACGCTGCTCGGCCAGAAGGTCAGGGGCAAGTTCCACTTCCGCTTCTGCGGGAGCGGGAATGTGACCGCCTGCGCGAACTCGATCTGGGCGGCGCTGGATGCGGCGGGCAATGAGCTTGCGGCGGCGCAGGGGCCGAACCCGGCCGCGTGGCGAGCCGACGCGAATGCCGAGCGCATCACGTTCGCGCCCGGGCTGCTGCCGCTGAAGATCCGGTACACGAATCGGCCGTCGGGCATTCAGCAGGTGATTTCGTTCAGAGGTCATAGGCCATAGGCCATAGGCCATAGGGCATAGGGCATAGGTTCTGTACCCTCGCGGTGTGGCGGGGGATGGCCGGGTAATTGACTACTTGCGTGAGGCGCGGGCTGATGAGCTCGCGCTCGCGCGCACGTTGAGGGCGCGTATTGCCGCCACTCCGAGTGGCGAATATCGCTCTGGTCTCCAGCGCTACCTGCGAGAGACGCAGGGGCATGCGCGGCGCATCGGCGGCCGGCTCCACGCCCTCGGCGCCGGCGAGGGGCCGCTCCGGTCCGGGGCGCGGGCGCTGCGGGAGGCGAGCGCAGGTGTGCTCAGCATCAGCCGGCTTCCGCTCAAGGCGGCCGCGCTGGAGGAGAAGGTGCTGCGCGGCTCGCAGTTCGGCTGCGCGACGCAGGGACTGGTGATCGCCACCTACGCCGCCCTCGAAATGGTCGCGGGCAGCGTCGGGGACCGCGAGACTGAGCGGCTGGCCGCCGAGATCCGGGCCGAGGAGCAGCGGATGCTCGAGTGGCTGCGGCACGAGATCGTGAAGCTCACCGACCCCTTCATTCGAGAGCAGCTCGACGGCGACTGGGCGCAGCACGACGAGGTGAGCGTGGACGAGGTTCAGCGCGCGATCCAGCGGGCAGAAGACGGCCATGCAGATCGCGTTTGACGCGTTCGGGACGCTGTTCGACATCGAGTGGCTGAGGAAGCCCGCGCGCGATCTCGCCGGTGAGCGCGGCGACGCGCTGTACGACGCCTTCTACTCGCGCCTCCAGCCATGGACCTGGTTGGCCACCGCCGCGGACGCCTACCGGCCACTGCCGGAACTGGCCCGCGCCGCCCTCGAGTCGGCGGCGGCGGAGCTCGAGCTCGACGTGGAGGCGGGCGCGCTGGCGGAGCGGCTCACCGAGCTCCCGCTCTTCCCCGAAGCGGAGCGCGCGCTCGAGGCGCTCGGCGGGAACCGCCTCGCGGTTCTGTCGAACGGCACGCCGGACGGACTTGAAGCGCTGCTCTCGAACGCCGGCATCCGCCGCTGCTTCGAGCACGTGCTCGCGGCACACAGCGTGGGCCGTTACAAGCCTGCGCCCGAGGTGTACGCGCTGGCGCCGCGTGCCTTCGGCGTGGAGCCGAACGAGGTCACGCTCGTGTCGGGCAACCCCTGGGACGCGGCCGGCGCGAAGCTGGCCGGCGGGCTGCGGTCCGTATGGGTGAGCCGCGGCAGGCCGATGGCGCCGGTGCTCGACGTGACGCCGGACGAGGTGGTGGAGGACCTCACCGGTCTCACGTTTGCCGGTGCGGCGTGACGGAAACGCACCTCCGTATCGCCGTCGAACCTTGAGGAGGGGTCATGGGCGAGAAGGACGAGCGCGACCGGGCGAAGGACAAGATCCACGAGCTCGAGCAAGACCCGCCGGAGAAGCTCGAGGATTGGCCTGACGACGCTGCGAAGTACGAGACCTTCGGCGGCCCCGAGGGCGAGCACTCCTACGACGAAGGGCCGGAGGCACAGCTCGGCCGCTCAGACGTCCGCCACCACGAGGACGGCAGCGTGACGGTGGAGGGCGAGGAAGTGGAGGACCCGGACGAGTTCAAGGGCGAGCCGATACCGGGCGGCCCGACGGACACCGGGAGTAAGGAGTAGGCGTAGGGCGTCCGCCCTACCCCGAGCTCGCCTTCGCCTTCGAGTCCTTGTCCCCGTTCTCGTGAAGCTCCTTGAGCTCGCGTTTGAGGATCTTCCCCGTCGCGTTGCGCGGCAGTTCCTTCAAAAACTCGATTTCACGCGGCACCTTGTACCGCGCGAGGTGGCTCTTCACGTAGTCCTGTAGCTCCTTCTCGGTGACCTTCGCGCGCTCGACCACGTAGGCCTTCAGGCGCTGGCCGAACTGCTCGTCGTCCACGCCGATCACCGCAACCTCGGCCACCTTGTCGTGCTTGGCGAGCAGGTCCTCCACCTCGGCCGGGAACACGTTCTCGCCGCCCGACACGATCATCTCGTCGCTGCGGCCCTCCACGAACAGCCGGCCCTGATCGTCGAGGTGGCCGGTGTCCCCCGAGCTCATGAGCCCATTGAGCATGTCCTTGTTGCCGCCACCCGTGTAGCCCTCGAAGAGCATCTCGTTGCCCACGTAGATGCGGCCGGTCTCGCCGGTGGGCAGCTCCTTGCCCTTCTCGTCGTAGATCTTCACGACGGTGCCGCGTGGCGCCTTGCCGGCGGTGCCCGGCGCGGCGCGGAGATCCTGCGGCGTGGCGATGGTCGCCCAGGCCACCTCGGTCGAGCCGTAGAGGTTGTAGAGGATGTCCCCGAACTCGTCCATGAACTTGTTGGCGAGGTCGCCCGGCAGCGCCGATCCGCTGAGCGGGATGCACTTGACCGTGGAGAGGTCGTACTTGTCGCGCGTCTCCTTCGGCAGCTCCATGATCCGCTGGACCATCACGGGCACCATCGGGATCGACGTGACCTCGTGCTGGGCGGCGGCCGCGAGTGTCTTCTCGGGGTCGAACTTGCGCTGCAGCACGTAGGTCGAGGACAGCACCAGGCCGAGCGTGAAGTGCGCGAAGCCCCAGCTGTGGAAGAGCGGCGCGGCGATCAGCCACTTCTCGCGCGCCTTCAGCGGGATCTTCGAGAGCAGCGCGGCGGCGGGATCGAGCGTCTCCGGCTGGCTGCGAGCCGCGCCCTTCGGCGAGCCGGTGGTGCCGGAGGTGAGGATGATGGTGCGCCCGGGCTCCGCGGGCGGAATTGGGTCGGACGAGTCGCCGGCGTCGATCAGCTCGTCGAGCGTGGGGTCGCCCGGCTTCTCCGAGTCATGCCAGGCCACGAAGCGCTTGCGCCTGTGGCCGGCGTCCTCGAGCAGCCCGTAGAACTCCTCGTCGAACACGAGCGCCACGGGCTTCTCGCGCTTCACCACCTCGGTGAGCTGCGGGCCCGCGAAGGCCGTGTTGAGGTAGAGCCCGTGCGCGCCGAGCTTGGAGAGCGCCACCACCGTCTCGATGAAGCCGCGGTGGTTGCGACACATCACGCCCACGAGGTCGCCCTCGAGCACGCCGTGGTCCGACAGCGCGCTCGCGATCGCGTTCGAGCGCCGGTGGACCTCCTGGAAGGTGAGCGTGCCGAGCTCGTCGATGATCGCCGTGTCGTTGGGGTAGCGGATCGCGGCGGCGGCGAAGCCGGCGGCGGGAGTGGGACCCCACCGGCGCAGCTGGTTGACCGTGCGCAAGAGGCGATCGGGCCGCTCGGGCTTCACGAATCCGGCACCCGCCAGCGTCCGCATCGTGTGCAGCTTGTTGGCGGCCATCGTGAGAGGGCCGACGCGGGTCTCGTTCTTGCTCACGGTCTCCCCTTCCAGTTCTGCCCGGAGCCGTTCGAGCGACTCCTTGATGTTCCCCCGGACGATCCTCGACGAGATCTGATCGGTCATCGCGCCGAGAAACCCTCCCGGCGAGTGATAGCTGAGCCTGAGGCTCACGTGCGTCGATCCGTCCTCCTGTTCCCGGAGCCGCCAGCGGCCACGCTGGTCGATCCCGGTGATGCTCGTCCACGCCAGATCGGTGGGCTCGTGGTACTCCACGATCTCGATCAGGCCGCCCACCTGCGCGGAGCCCACCTCCATCAGCATCCGGTAGCGGGTTCCAAGGCCGTTCTTGCGCCGACCCTCCACCTCCCAGCGGGTCACGCCCACGAGCACTCGCGCGAGGCCGTCCGAGGAGGAGATGATCGGCCAGATCTCCTCCGGCGTCGCGAGCACCTCGATGCTCTCCTCGAGCCTCATCAGCCGATCACCGGGAACCTGCGCTCGGCGGCGAGGGAGTCGAGCGTGATCTGCATTCGCCTGACGATCTCGTCGTAGATCTCGTCAACGTCCGGGTTGCGGCCGAATTCCTTGCGCAGGTCGATCGGCGGTAGCACCTGGATCGAGATCTTCGAGGGAAGCGGGATGTGTCCCATCATGTCGCCGATGTTGAGGCCCCACGGCATGGACAGCGAGATCGGCAGCACCTTGAGGCGGAACATCCTGTCGAGGCGCAGAAGCCGCGCGAGCCACTCGCCGCGCGACAGGAACAGCGCGGTCTCCTGACCACCGATCGACACCACAGGCACGATGGGCACGTTCTTCGCGAGCGCCAGCCGGATGAAGCCCTTGCGCCCGTCGAAGTCCACCTTGCTCGACTCCCATGACGGGCGGTGCACCTCGTAGTCGCCGCCCGGGTAGACGAGCAGCGCCGCTCCGGATGACAGCGCCTTGTCCGCGTTCTCCGGCGACGCCGCAACGGTGCCGTACTTGCGCAGGTAGCCCAGACCGGGCATCGCCAGCACGAGGTTGTGCGCGAGCTGGAAGAAGCGCCGCTCCACGCCGAAGTAGGTGTTGAACGCGAGCGTGAACACGATCGTGTCCGGCGTGACGTTGCCGCCCGAGTGGTTGCCCACGAGCAGCACCGGGCCCTCCTCCGGGATGTTCTCCATGCCGCGCACGCGGGCGCGGAACCAGAGCGTGGCCATCAGCCACAACCGCGGCAGGCTCTCGCGGATGTAGTCCGGATCGCGTTCGTCCAGGTCCGCGCGCGGGATCCGCCGCTGCAACTCGGAGCTCAGGGCGCTCGCCAGCCGGGCGGCTACGCCGGCCACCTCGCTGGCGGTTCCCGCCCCGTTGGACGACGCGTGCTCTGAGACTGCCCCCTCCCTCATCGGCCTAATTCTCCATCAATCGGTGTAACCGTGCGCTTTAACTGAATCCTCACAACCTGTTTACGCGTGCTTTATGGCATAGCTGGAACCTACTCTGCGCCGGCCATCTCCCCCCGCGTCCAGGTCCGAGAGACGCCCTCCCCTGCCCAGGGCCTGGGCGCGGAGCCGGCACCCCGTCCCGTACCCGGATCTCCTGTGGGAGGAGACCAATGGCCCAGATGATCGAGGACCGCTCGACGACTCGCGACGAGCTCCAGCACGCACGTGACAGGTTGACGGAGGCGTTTGCCGAGCGTGATCGCGCTCGTGAGCGCTACGAGGCGGCGATGGGCACGGGCTGCGAGCTCGGCGCCTACATGCGCCTACGGCACGCGAGCCAGCACGTGTCCGCCTGCGACAAGTGGCTGCGCTGGGCCGAGTCGGAGAACCCGCTCGCAGCACCGAGGCCAGACCACACGCCGCTGGACGAGCTGGTGGTGGCGTAGCCCCTGCGGGGCGCGCCCAGACTCACACTCTTCACGTTCTTCCTGCATAGCGTGAAGAAAGTGAAGAGCGTGGTTGCAGGGCCATGACGCCCTGCTCGGAGACCGACCGCCGCGCGAACTACGACGGCACCGCGTAGATCTCGCCGCCGCTCTCGGTCACGTGCTTGATCGCGAGCGGCTGCGAGGCCGGCCCGCGCTCCACCGCGCCCGTGCGCGCGTTGAACACCGAGCCGTGGCACGGGCAGTAGAGCTGCCCTGACTGGTAGCTCACCTGGCAGCCGGCATGCGTGCACACCGCGCTCATCGCGGTGAGTTGGCCGCTCGAGTCGCGAATGATCACATCGGGCTGTCCGTCCGAGGGATCGCGATAGAGCGCGGCCTTGCCGCGCGGCACGGCGTTGCTCGGCCCAAGCCTGACGGCGCCCTGCGGCACGTTCCCGCCTCCAGCAGAAGCGTGGCTCGCGTGGTGATGCGTGTGGCTTGAGCCCGCCTGGCGCCGCTTGGGCCTGCGCGCCGCGCCGAGCGTGGTCGAGCCCGCCCCGCGGTAGCTGCCCTTGGCTGCGTACGCGATGCCCGCGATGCCGAGCGTGGCTGCGCCGGCGCCGAGCAGCGCCTGGCGCAGCAGCACGCGGCGCGTGACGAGCGAGCCGGCGGGAGCCGCGCCGCGACGGCCGGGTCTCGGCCGGGCGACCTGCGACCTGCGCGCCAGCTCTGCGTCGAGCGAGGGCTGCCCCTCGGCCCCCGCGATCACGAATGGAAGCCACGCGAACACGAACACGATGTCCGATCCGAGGAAGTACGGATACGTGTGCCAGCTGTTCGTGAGGAAGAGGATGAGGTTGAGCGCGAGGCCCACTGCCGCCGCCGGGCGGGTGAGCAGCCCCGCGGTGACGAGGATGCCGACGGCGATCTCGGTGATCGCCACACCCACACCGGCAAGTCCGGGATGCGGGATCGCGAAGGCGCGCAGCAGGAAGCCGCCGGGAGTGCCGTTGGCGAAGCCGTGAAGCTGCGTGCCGATGTACGTCGGGGCGCCCTTGTGCAGGAAGCCGGGATCGCTCAGCTTCTGGACCCCCGCGTAGATGAACGTGACGCCGAGGAAGAGCCTTAGTGGCAGCAGCGCCATTGCGCCGAGCTTCCGCCACGGGCCTGACGCGTGCGTGAGGCGTCCATGAGAGTTCCTTTACGAATCGCGCTTAGGATTCGTCTTCGTGCGCATCCTTGTTGTGGAGGACGAGCCGGCGATCGCCGATTTCCTGCGCCGTGGACTCCAAGCCGAGGGCTACTCGGTGGACTGCGCCCACGATGGCGTTGAGGGCGAGCGTCGCGCGCTTTCCGGCGAGGTGGACCTCGTGATCCTCGACGTGATGCTTCCCGAGCGCGACGGCATGGCGGTGCTCGACAAGATCCGCGCTCGCAAGCCCGCGCTCCCCGTGATCATGCTCACCGCGCGCGGCGAGGTGGAGGACAAGGTGAGCGCGCTCGATAGCGGCGCCAACGACTACGTGACCAAGCCGTTCTCGTTCGACGAGCTGGCGGCACGCGTGCGGGCGCACCTCCGCAGCCCCGAGCAGGGGCGTGCGACGGAGCTTTCGGTGGCCGGCATCAAGCTCGATTTCCTCACCCGTCGCGTGGAGCGCGGCGGGATGCCGATCACGCTGTCCGCCCGCGAGTTCGAACTTCTCGCCTATTTCATGCGCCATCCCGGCCAGGTTCTCTCCAAGCAGCAGATCCTGAGTGCCGTTTGGGGGTACGACTTCGACCCGGGGACTAACGTGGTCGAGGTATACGTCGGCTACCTGCGCCGCAAGCTCGCGGCGAACGGTGGTCCGGCGCCGATCGAGACGCTGCGCTCGGTCGGGTACCGCCTAGTGGACCGTGAGTAGTTGAGCAGAGCCAGACGCCCGCGCGGGCTGCGCACACGCCTCACCCTCTGGATCGCGGCGATCCTGATCCTCGCCGTTGCCGCCAGCTTCTTCGCGATCTATCGCGGCACCGGACAGCGGCTGCGCGACCAGCTCGACCGCGACCTCGCCACGCAGGCGGGCGCCTTCTCCGCGGCCCTGCCGGGCGGCGAGGAGGGCCGCCACGAGCTGGCCGAGATCATCAATCGGTACGTGAACAACCAGCCGTTCCGCGCAAGCTCGCAACTTCTGTTCGCGCGCCTCGCGAACGGCCAGATCGTGACGAACGAGCCCGAGCTTCTGGGCCTGCCCGGGGCGCTCGATCCCGAGAGCGAGAGCGCGTCGGCGCAGCAGTCGGAGAACACGGACGCGCGCACCCTCCGAGCCGCGCCGCTGGGCTTCACCACCGTCAGGGCGATCGACCTCGGCGGGCTGCGCGTGTACGTGAGGCCGGTGGTGCGCCACGGGCAGGTGGTGGCGCGCGTGGGTGTGGGCGAGCCGCTTGCGCCTGTGACCCGGGCGCAGCACGGCGTGGGCAAGACGTTCCTGCTGGCCGGTCTGTTCGCGCTGATCGCGGCGGTGGTTGCGGGCTACGCCCTCGCGTCGCGCGTGTCCAGCCCGCTGCGCAAGATGGCCGGCACCGCTGCCGCGGTGGACGCTGGTGACCTGTCCCACCGCATCGGCGAGACCGGCTCGAGCGAGGAGATCCGCGTGCTCGCGGAGTCGTTCGATCACATGCTCGACCGGCTGGACGACGCCTTCGCCCGCCAGCGCGCGTTCGTGTCCGACGCGTCGCACGAGCTGCGCACCCCGCTCACGATCCTGCGCGGGCAGCTCGAGGTGCTCGCGCGGCAGAAGGACGTGTCGCGCGCGGACGTGCAGCGGGTCACCCGCCTCGTGAGCGCCGAGACAGAGCGCATGGAGCGGCTGGTGGACGACCTCCTGCTGCTTGCAAAGACAGAGGAGGGCAGCCCGCTCACGCGCCGGAAGATCGAGCTGCGCGACTACATGCACGACGTGTTCGACGCGCTCAGCCTAACCGCGGACCGCGACTTCGAGCTCGGCATGGTGAGCGACGTGGCGATCGAGGCGGACCCCGACCGCCTCGCGCAGGTGATCCACAACCTCGCGCAGAACGCGGTGGCGCACACGGCCGACGGCGGCCTCGTGCGCCTGTCCGCCGCGGCGAACGGGCGCTACGTGCGCTTCGCGGTGGAGGACGACGGACCGGGCATCCCGCCCGACCAGCGCGACCGCATCTTCGACCGCTTCCACCGCACGGACATCTCGCGCGCACGCGCCACCGGCGGCAGCGGCCTCGGCCTCGCCATTGCGCGTGCTCTCGTGGAGGCGCACGGCGGCCGGATCCGCGCCGGACAGTCGCCGGAGGGCGGCGCGCGCGTGGAGTTCGACCTGCCGCGCTAGAGGAGCAGCGCATCGCTCGTTGAAGGTATGCGGCGTGACCCGCCTGCTCGCACTGGCCGAGGCACTCGCGCACGCCCATGGAGATACGGCCGACCACGCTCAGTCGGTGGCTGAGCTGGCGGAGCGCGTGGGCGCGCGCCTGGGAATGCGCGGGCCGGAGCTGCGCACGCTGCGCTGGGGCGCGCTCCTTCACGACGTCGGCAAGATCGAGATCCGCCGCGAGATTCTCAACAAGCCGGGCCCGCTCACGGACGCGGAGTTCGAAGAGGTGAAGCAGCACACGGTGGTGGGCGCGCTCATGGTCGAGCGCGTGGCGCGGTTTGGCCGTGTGCACCATCTGGTGCGCTGGTCGCACGAGCGCTGGGATGGCGGCGGCTACCCCGACGGGCTCGCCGGCGTCGCAATCCCGCTGGGCGCCCGGGTGATCTGCGTGTGCGACGCGTACGACGCGATGGTGTCGAACCGCCCGTACCGGCCGGCCGTCGGCATGACCGCCGCGCTCGACGAGCTGCGGGCCGGCGCCGGCACCCAGTTCGACCCCGCGGTGGTGGAGGCGCTCGTGCTCGAGCTCAGCGCCGGCGAAGCGCTGAGCGACGCTCGCATCGCCTGACGCGGTACAAAGCCGGTCGTGACGAACACCGGTGCCGAGCTGTTGGTCCGCGGCCTCGAGGCCGCTTCCGTGGAGGTCTGCTTCGGCCTTCCCGGCGTGCACAACCTTGCGGCCTGGAAGGCGCTCGCGGATTCACGCATTCGCCTGGTGGGCGTGCGGCACGAGCAGACGGCCGTTTACGCGGCGGATGGCTACGCGCGTGCGTCCGGGCGCGTGGGCATCGCGATCACCACGACCGGCCCCGGCGCGGCGAACACGCTCGGCGCGCTGGGCGAGGCCTGGGCGTCCGGATCGCCCGTGGTGGTGATCGCCACGGACATCCCGTCGACGATCCGGCGGCCCGGCGTTCACCGCGGCGCGCTCCACGAGGCGTCGGACCAGGAGGCGATGTTCAAGCCGGTGACGAAGGCGACGTTGAAGGTGTCGGACCCCGGGATGCTGGGCTCCGAGATACGGCGCGCCATCCGGACGGCTGCTGCGCCACCCAGCAGACCGGTGTACGTCGAGATCCCCACGGACGTGCTGTCCGCCGAGGGGGAGGCACCTCCTGACGATGACGCTCCCTCATCCCTGCCGTTTCCGGATGACGCTGAGCTTGACCGCGCGGCGCACATCCTCTCCGCGGCAGAGCGCCCCCTCATCTGGGCGGGCGGCGGAGCGTTGCGTTCCGGCGCGGGAGATCAGGTCGTGGCGATTGCCGAGCGGCTGGCAGCTCCCGTCTTCACGACGTACATGGCGCGCGGGTTGCTCGGCTCCTCGCACCCGTGCGCGGTGGGCCTGCCGCCCCACCTGCCGGAGGCCGGCAAGCTGTGGGACGAGGCCGACGCCGTGCTCGCCATCGGCACCGACTTCGACGGGATGATGACCCAGAACTGGGCGATGCCCGCGCCGCGCCATCTCGTCGCGATCAACGTGGATGCCGCCGATGCCACCAAGAGCTACGAGCCGGAGCTCGTGCTCGTGGGTGACGCCGCGAGGGTGAGTGCCGCGCTCGCCGGGCGCCTGCCGGGGCCGCGCGACGTGACGCCGCTGCGTTCCAATCTCGCCCGGATCCGGCGGGAAGCGTTCGCGCGGCTCGGGGACGAGCATCCGAATGAGATGCGCTTCCTCTCGGTGTTCGCCTCCGCCGTCCGCGAGGACGCGGTCGTGGTGGCGGACATGTGCATCGCCGGCTACTGGCTCGGCGCGCTCCATCCCGTATCGGCGCCGCGCAAGCTCGCCTACCCGATGGGTTGGGGCACGCTCGGCTACGGGTTCCCCCTCTCGATCGGCTCCGCGCTGGCGGGCAACGGGCCGGTGGTGAGCGTGTCGGGCGACGGCGGCTTCCTCTACGCGTGCGGCGAGCTCGCCACGGTCGCGCAGGAGCGCATCCCGCTCACCGCCGTGATCGTGGATGACGGCGGTTACGGCATGCTTCGCTTCGACCAGCGCCAGCGGGGCGAGCCCACCTTCGGAGTGGACCTCGCCACACCGGACTTCGAGGCACTCGCCCGCTCGTTCGGCATCGAGGCTGAGACGGTGGACGGTCTGGGTGAGGACTTCGGGCGAGCGCTGGCGCGCCAGGTGGCCACCGACGCGCCGACCGTTCTCGTGGCGCGCGCGACACTCCAGCCGCCTCCCACAACCTCGCCGCGCTGGTACCGCCGCGCCTCGTAGGCGGCAAATTCGATATCACTGACGTAGTGGAGGGGTCACCCACACGGCGCTTTCCGTCCGCGCTGAGCTCCCACGAGGAGCAGGAGCGGCAGGTCGACGAGATTCGCAGCGTCTCGTTCCCCACTGCCATTCGCGGCTACGACCGCGACGCGGTGGACGACTACGTGGAGCGCGTGAACCGCCTCGTGGCGGAGCTCGAGATCAGCCGCTCGCCTGAGTCGGCGGTGAAGCACGCGGTCGCACAGGTGAGCGAGGAGACGCGCGGGATCCTGGAGCGCGCGCACGAGACGGCCGAGGAGATCACCGCACGCTCACGCTCCAGGGCGGACGACCGCATCCAGGAGGCCGAGCGCGAGGCCGCGAAGATCCGCGAGGCGGCCGAGGCGCGCGTGCGCGAGCTCGACGCCGACGCCGAGGCGATCTGGGCAGAGCGCATGCGGTTGATCGCGGACGTGCGCGACATCGCCGAGCGGCTGATGGGCGTGGCCGACGAGGCGGCGGCGCGCTTCCCGAGCGCGCATGAGGAGGAGACGCAGGCGCTGCCCGCCGGAGGCCCGGAGAGCGTGGTGTTCGACGCCGAGGACGAGGTGGTGGAGGGCATCGCCTCGCCGGACGAGCCGCTCGACGCCACAGCCGCGCCCGACGAGACGATCGAGCTCGGCGAAGGGCCGGAAGAAGGCCCCGACGAGCCACGCGTTGGGACTTAACCGCGTATATCGCGGTTAAGTCCCAAGCCATCTCTCTGCCGACGCCGTCGCTCCGCACGGCGTTTATCGCTGCCGTTCGCCCGAACGACAGCCGGCGCTATGGCTGCGAACCGGCGATCTCGCCCGGCGCGTCGTAGCCCGTGAGGCGGAAGTCGAGCTCTGCAGACACGTCGGCGACGTCCATCTGCGCCTTCTGCAGCTTGCCCGCGTAGTCCCAGTTCATCGACTGCCAGCGCGTGAACTGATCGAGCACCCACATGCCCGACTGCCGGGAGCCGTTGCCGGACTTGCCGTTGCCGCCGAAGGGCAGGTGCGCCTCGGCGCCCGAGGTCGAGTTGTTGATCGACACCATCCCCGCCGTCACGCGCTCGCGGAAGCGGAACGCGTGCGCCGGGTTGGTCGTGTAGATCGACGACGACAGCCCGTAGCCGTGCGCGTTGGCCAGCGCCATCGCCTCGTCGAAGCTCGCGAAGGTGGCGACGCCGACGATCGGCCCGAAGGTCTCGGTGCGGGCGATCTCGTCGTCGATCCCCACGCCGTCGACGATCGCCGGGTGGTAGTAGATGCCTGCTTCCGGA